>CAZJXV010000018.1:0-1840 GCA_964550015.1 uncultured Verrucomicrobiota bacterium | reverse complement strand
GCGTCGCCCCTCGACGAGCTCGGGGCGCCGCTTGCCCTGGGCTATCTTCCGTTGCCCTTTCAGCTCGGGGCGCCGCTTGCCCTGGGCTATCTTCCGTTGCCCTTTCAGGGCAAGGGCGTTCGATCGTCATGCTTTCTATCTTACACTGCCGCTTGAGGGCAGCCGAGGACGAACGTCTGCCGGGGCACGGAGGGCCGGGAGGGACAAGGACATGGTACTTCGGCGTTGCGGGTGCGGGGGTATGTCGGCATACTGGCGGCATGGACGGTGCGGGGGTTGCGGCAGCGGAAGTCGAGCGGCTCGAGGCGATGCTCGCCTACGAACGGGAGGCGTGGTCGCGCGGGCGGCGGCTGGTGGCGGGCGTGGACGAGGCGGGCCGCGGGCCGCTGGCGGGGCCGGTGGTGGCGGCGGCCGTGATCCTGCCGCGCGAGCGGTTGATCGGGGGGCTCGACGACTCGAAGAGGCTCCGGCCAGCGGTGCGCGAGGAGCTTTACGCGGTCCTTTGTGACGATCCCGAGGTGCACGTCGGGATCGGCGTGTGCTCGGTCGAGGAGATCGAGGCGCTGAACATCCTCGGCGCGACGCGGCGGGCGATGCGGGCGGCGGTCGAGGCGCTGCCGGTGCGGCCCGATTTCGTGTTGGTGGACGGGATGTTCGTCCGGGGCCTGACGATTCCGCACCGCAAAGTGGTCCGGGGCGACTGCCTGAGCGTGTCGATCGCGGCGGCCTCGATCGTGGCGAAGGTGACGCGCGACCGGATGATGCGCGAGCTCGACGTGCGCTACGGGGTGTACGGGTTTGCGCGGCACAAGGGCTACGGGACGAGGCTGCACCTGGCGATGCTGAGGAAACATGGGCCGTGCCCGGCGCACCGCAAGGGGTTTGCGCCGGTCAGAGAACTGCTGGAGGAAGGAGTGCCGCTGTGGACGACAAGCTAGAGACGATGTTCGCGATGCAGAAGGAGCTCAACCGGCGCATCGGCCAGGACACGGACGCGATGACGGAGGAGGAGCAGGTCGAGTGGGTGCTCAATTACGCGCGGGCGCTCGGCCAGGAGCTCGCCGAGCTGGTGGACAGCGTACCGTGGAAGTGGTGGGCCAAGTACCAGCAGTTCGACAAGCAGAACGTGCGGGTCGAGGTGGTGGACATTTTTCATTTTCTGATTTCGCTGGCGCAGGCGGCGGGGCTGAGCGCGGCGGACGTGTTCGAGGCGTACATGAAGAAGAACAAGGTCAATTTCGAGCGGCAGGAGTCGGGCTACGCGGTCAAGGACGAGACGGACAATCAGGGGATATAGAAAGCCACAGATTTCACAGATGGACACTGATTGAAGGCGGGGCTTGCGCCCCGCCTTTGTCTTTGCGCCTAGGGGCTTGCTGAAAAACCTGTGCCCTCGATGCCCCGTAGGGGCATCACGTGAGTAGCCGTAGGCGTAAGCCTACGGACCGCGAGCGAGGCAAAGCTACCCTTTCTCGACGGGCGACCGGCCCCGTCCGGGCCGGTCGCCCGTCGAGAAAGAGGACCTTTATCGGTCGCCTCCTGCCCGTAGGCTTACGCCTACGGCTACTCACGTTCGGCCCCTTCGGGGCATGGGACGACGTGCGTCGCGCCCTGGGGGACGTGCTGGTGGCGATTTCTTCAACAGGCCCGCAAGGCCGTGGGTGGAATCGGGCAGAGAACCTGAGCCCCTCTAGGGGCGATTGAGGATTGGACCGCTTCTGCAATCGCCCCTGAAGGGGCTCACCTTTCTCAGCGACGCCGGACACCACGGGCTTGCGCCCGAGGCTACTTGCATGCGCCCCTCCGGGGCTTCGATTGCGATGCGCAGACATGGCGGTCT
>CAZJXV010000017.1:0-27727 GCA_964550015.1 uncultured Verrucomicrobiota bacterium | reverse complement strand
CTTCCCGAACTCGATGATCTCGCGGATCGTGCCGCAGCCTGAGGCGGGGACGGTGGATACGGTGGCCGAGGACTACAATGAGTGGACGGTGGATGCGGCGGCGATGCGGGCCGACCTGGGGCTGCCGGTGCTCAGGCCGGTGCGGGACCAGGCGGCGTATCTGGAGCGCAAGCTGTTCATCCACAACGGCGGGCACGCGGTGTGCGGCTACCTGGGGTTCCATCTGGGGCACCGCCACATCCACGAGGCGGTGGGTGACGCCCGGGTGGCGCGGGTGGTGGGGCATGCGCTCGATGAGCTGGGTGCGGTCGTGCTGCACAAGCATCCGTTCTTCGGCGCGAAGGAGATCGAGCGGTACAAGGCGGACCTGGCCGTGCGCGGCGCGGTGGCCGAGCTGCGTGATGACGTGCTGCGCGTCGTGCGTGACCCGGTGCGCAAGCTCTCGGCGCGCGAGCGTCTGGCGGCGCCGGCGCTGTATGCGGCGGGCCACGGGCTGTCGTTCGAGTGGCTGGCGGTGGGCATCGCCGCCGCGCTGCGGTACAGCCACCCGGCGGATGCGCAGTCAACGGAGCTCGCGGTCAGGCTCGAAGGCCGCGGGTGCCGGGCGGTTCTGGCGGAGGTGTGTTCCATCGAGGCGGGGACGGCTTTGTCCGACGCCGTGGTCGAGGCGTACGAGCGGTTTCCGGAGTTTGTTGACTCGCTGCGGGGAGACGGGGAATGAAGATCGTCGAGAAGCCGTGGGGGCGCGAGGTGTGGGTGGCGCATACGGACCGGTACGCGTTGAAAATTATCGAGATTAAGCAGGGCAACCGGTCAAGCCTGCAGCTCCACCGGGTCAAGCACGAGCACCTGTACGTGGATCGGGGCACGTTCCGGATCGAGCACGAGGATGCCGAGGGCACGATGCAGGTTGCGACGCTGGGGCCCGGCGAGGTGATCGAGATCAGGCCCGGCACGCGGCATCGGGCCGAGGCGGTGACCGACGTGCGGCTGATCGAGGTTTCGACGCCGGAGCTTGACGACGTGGTCCGGCTCGCGGATGACTACGGCCGGTCGTCGGGCGGTCAAGGGCGCCCCGGGGGCGCTTCGGAGGGGGGCTGATGGCCGGTGCGATCGAGCAGGCCGTGCTGGAGCGGCTCGACCAGGACCTGGATGGGCGGGAGGCGCTGATCCGGCGCCTTGTGGTGGAGCGTCTGCCGGAGTTGCCCGAGGCGGATGTAACGAGCGACGTGGTGGCGACGTACTTCGTGGTCTGCGAGCAGAAGGGCTTGCTCGAGGTGGGGCGCACGATCGCGTACCACCAGACCACGGCCATACGACAGCCGGAGCCGGGCAGCCTGGTTGCGGCGTGCACGGGGCGGGCGCTGGACTGCATTGGATTCGACGCAGGGGAACGGATCGGCCTGGTCCGCGTGGCCTTTCCACTCGCCATGCTGCTCGACAGCCGGGGCGCGGTCTTTTCGACGGACCTGCTGCACGTGACGGCGGGCGCGGGGGTGTTCGCGCTGCGGGAGTTCCGGGACATCAAGCTCGTGGACCTTGCGCTCGGGCCCGAGGTGTTGGGCACGTTCCCCGGCCCGGCGTACGGCCCGGCGGGGGTGCGCGAGCTGGCAAAGTTCGGCAGCGACGTGGCGTTCGGCAGCATCGTGAAGCCGTGCACGGGCCTCGGGCCGGAAGAGGTGGCGCGGGCCGTGGCGGCTGCCGCGGCGCATCCGCTGTTTCTGTTCGTCAAGGAGGACGAGGAGCTGTTGCCCGGGGCGCCGTTCTGCCCGCTGCGCGAGCGGGTGCGGCTCTCGGTGGAGGCGGTGGCGCAGGCGCGCCGCGACGACGGCAGCCGGGTCATCTATGCGCCGCACGTCGGCGGGCACCCGGGGGTGGTGCTCGACAGCGTGCGCGCTGCGGTGGAGGAGGGGGCGCGGGCCGTGATGTTCAGCGAGTATTACTCGCACGGGTCGCTGCGCGTGGTGCGCGACGCGCTGCAGGCGGCGGGGACGCCGGTGGTGATCTACGGGCACAACGGCGGGATCAGCGTGCATACGCGCCACATCTGGCGCGAGGTGCTTGACCTGCTGGCGCGGCTCGACGGGATGGACATCCGCCAAACGGGCGTTCTGAGCGAGCGCCCGCTGCTGAGGCCGTTCGGGCTCGAGTGGCGCCGGGTCGAGGAGGTGCTGGCGCGGCCGATGGAAGGCATCCGGCCGGTCATGATCGCGCGCGCGGGCGGGCTTGACCAGGGCAACGTGATCGGGAACCTGGCCGACATCGAGCGGCACGGCGACGTGCGCGGCTATCTGCTGCTGGCGGGCTCGGCCATCAACGGCTACACGGACGAGGCGGGCCGGGCCGATCCCCGGGGCGGCGCGGAAGCGATGCGCCAGGCGCTGGCCGCGTACAACGATGCCGAGTTCGACAATACGGCGGCGCCGCATCTGCCGCGATTGAGGGCGTACGCGAGGCGGCACGGCCTGGCGGAGCTTACGCGGGCGCTCGAGCTCCGCTACGGCCCCGGCGACTGAGCAGGGGGAAGGTGAATGCCGGCGCAGGCGGGCGCCGTGGTCGGCCTCAGCGGCCGGGGGATGCGCCGTGGCCGTGGCGGATGACCTCGCCCTCGATCATGAAGATGACGTCCTCGGCGATGTTCGTGGCGAGGTCGGCGATGCGCTCGAGGTTGCGCGAGGACGAGAGGGCTTGCACCGCGCGCTCGATGGTGGTCGGATCGTCGTGCATGACGTGCTGGAGCGTGTCGAACATCCGGCGGTTGGCGGCGTCGACTTCGTCGTCGCGGGCAAGCACCTCTCGTGCGAGCGTGGTGTCGAGGTTCACGAGCGCATCGAGGCTCTGACGCACCATGGTGCGCGCCGTTTCGGCCATCTTGGCGAGGCCGGCGGGCAGGCGGATCGCGTCGTGCGCCGAGAGGTAGACGGCGCGCTCGGCGATGTTGGCCGCCAGGTCGCCCATGCGCTCGAGGTCGTTGTTGACCTTCATCACGGCGACGATGAACCGCAGGTCAATGGCCACCGGCTGGTGCAAGGCGAGGATCTTGAGGCAGTGCTCCTCGACTTCGACCTCCTTCGCGTCGATAACGTGGTCGCCCTCGATTACCTCGCGGGCGATCTCAGCGTGGCGCTCCATCAGCGCCCGGATCGCTTTGTCGGTCGCTTCTTCAACCAGGGAGCCGACCTGTAGAATTTCTCTCTTGAGGCGCTCGATGTCGCGTTCCAGATGCTTCGGCATTGCTCGCTCCGTTCTGCACTCAGCCGAACCGGCCGGTGATGTAGTCTTCCGTCTGTTTCTTTCCGGGTTTTGTGAAGATCTGCTTCGTCAGACCGAATTCTATCAGTTCCCCCTCATAGAGGAAGCCGGTGTAGTCCGAGACGCGCGCGGCCTGCTGCATGTTGTGCGTGACGATCATGATCGTATAGCGGCCGCGCAGCTCGCGGATCAGGTCCTCGATGCGCGTCGTGGCGCGCGGGTCGAGCGCCGAGGTCGGTTCGTCCATGAGCAACACGTCCGGATCGACGGCGAGCGCGCGGGCAATGCAGAGCCGCTGCTGCTGGCCGCCCGAGAGGCGCAGGGCGTTCTCCGAGAGCCGGTCCTTGACTTCCTCCCAGAGCGCGGCGCGCACGAGGCTCTGCTCGACGGTCTCGTGCAAGCGCCGGCGGCCGTGGTTGCCGTGCAAGCGCGGTCCGTAGGCGACGTTGTCGAAGACCGACTTGGGGAACGGGTTCGGCTTCTGGAACACCATGCCGACGCGGCGGCGCAGCTCGACCACGTCCACGCGCGGGCCGTAGACGTCCTCGTCGTCGAGCGAGAGCCGTCCCTTCACATGACAGCCCGGGATCAGGTCGTTCATGCGGTTGACGGCGCGCAGGAACGTGCTTTTGCCGCAGCCGCTCGGCCCGATGACGGCGGTGACCAGGCCGGCGGGAATCCCGCACGTGACTTGTTTGACCGCCTCGTTGGAATCGTAGAAGACGGAGAAGCCCTCGGCGGACACGTGCGCCTCGCCGGCATGTTGCGCGGCGTGCTCGATAGTCGCTTCCGGGATGGCTAAGCCGATCATCATGCTATCCTCTCAGTTTCTTCGACAGTCTGGCGCGGAGAATGATCGCGGTCACGTTGAGCGCCAGCACGACCAGTATGAGTGTGAGCACCATGCCGTACTGCACGTGCTGGATTTCGTCCACCGCCTCGTGCTCGGTGGCGAGGTTGTAGATGTTCCAGGGCAACGCGGGCGTCGGCTGCGTGAGCGTCTGCCACACCTTCAGCGGCCGGCCAACGCTGACAGCGGCCGTGAAGATGATCGGTGCGGTCTCGCCCGCCGCCCTGCCCATGCTGATGACGATGCCGGTGAGAATGCCGGGCAGGGCCGCCGGGAGGACCACGGTGAGCGTTGTCCAAAGACGGCTTGCCCCGAGGCTCAGGGCCGCCTCCCGATACGTCTGCGGCACGGCACGGATCGCCTCCTCGGAGGCGCGAATCACCGTCGGCAGGATCAACAGGGCGAGCGTGAGCGAGCCGGCGAGCACGCTTTTGGAGCTGGACACGCCGATCGTGTTGATGAAGAAGGCGAGGCCGAACAGGCCGAACACGATGCTCGGCACGCCGGCCAGCGTGCTGATGAAGCTGCGGAGCAGGCTGATCGCCCGCCCCTCGCCCGCGTACTCGGCGAGGTAGATGGCGGAGATCACGCCGAACGGCACGGCGAAGAGCATGGCGCCGATGGCCAGGTAGATCGTGCCCAACATCTCCGCCCAGATCCCGCCGAAGAAATGCGCGTCGTATGACGTGTCGAAAAGGAAGCGCCAGTAGAAGGTCAGGCGGGGCCGCAGCATGTCGCACGTGTGCTTCTGCAGGTAACCGAAGAGCGGCTCGAGCGAGGTGCCTTTGAAGTCGTTGACGCGCGGCACGAGCACGAGCGTGCCGAGCTCGGTCCCGTCGCCGTAATCGTACGTCTCGATGTTGAGCACGCGGTGCAGCTTGGTTTTTGCGCCGTCCCAGCGTGTCTCGCCGTACTGCTCGCGGGTGACGAGCGGGCGCTTCTCGTCGGGGAACGGGCCCAACAGCTCGCGAAGCGCGTCCTTCAGCTCCTCGAAAGTGTCCCTGTAGTTGCGTCGTTCGGCGACGCTCATGCCCTTGAGCTCTTGCTCGAACGCGGCGATCATGTCGTAGACCGGCTGACGGGCCGCGGCGGCTTCGGCGATTTCGGCCTCGACGGCCGAACGCTTGCCACGGTTGAACTTCTCCAGCATGAGGCGACGGTGCTCGACGGTGGCGTGGAAGACGAAGGCGCGGCTGCCGCGCACGATCATCGGGCCGAGGATGACGAGCAGCGCGGCCGCGAGCAGGAGGATGGAAACGACCCCCAGCCCGGAGAACGCCTTGTCGAGCATCTTTCGCGTGCCGAGCCGCACGGCCCTACCTCCCGCGCAGTCTCGCGCGCGCCCGGCGCACGATCCACTCGCTTGCCAGATTGGCGATGAGTGCGAAGATGAGCAGGCACAGGGCGAGGGCAAAGAGCACGTGGTAGCGGGCTGCGCCCACCACGTGCTCGGCTTCACCCATATCGCCCGCGATCGTGGCCGTAAGCGTGCGCACGGGTTTTGTCAGGTTGTACCAGGGGGCCGGGATCTTGGCTGCGTTGCCCGAGGCCATCCAGACAACCATTGTTTCGCCGAGCGCGCGCATCACGCCGAGGATAATGGCGGCGAAGATGCCACTGCGCGCGGCCGGGATCACGACCTTGACGAGCGTCTCGGCGCGCGTTGCGCCGAGCGCATAGCTTCCTTCGCGGAGCTCGCGGCCGACGGCCTGGAGCGCGTCCTCCGAGACACTCACGATCGTCGGAAGCGCCATGATGCCGAGAACGATCGAGACGTTCAGCGCGTTGGTGCCGCTGGCGATCTCAAGCCGGGTGCAGGCGCCGGCGAGATGCATCAGCCCCCACACGCCGAGGGCGCTTAGGGCGATCAAGGCGACGGCGCGAGCGGCCCGCTGGGCCGCGGCCGGCAGTCGTGCCGCTGCCAGGTCGCTCAGTACGAAGGCGGCCGTCGCCACAAGCGGGAGCCCGACGACCCAGGCCGCGACCGACAGGATATGCCCGCCTTTGTCCTGGAGCAGGGGCGCGAATACGATCAGGGCGAAGAAGCCATAGGCGACGGATGGGATCGCGGCGAGCACTTCGATGATCGGCTTGACGATCTGGCGCAGGGTAAACGGAAGAAGGTCGCTCAGGCAGAGCGACGCGATGACGCCCAGGGGCACGGCCACAACGATCGCGCCAAGCGTCACGAGGCCGCTGCCGACGAAGAGGGCCAGCGCGCCGAACTCCGGAGGGTCGCCGGAGGGATACCATCTGACGCTTTCGAAGAACTCAGCCACGCCGCGGAGTCGGAAGAACGGCAGCGCATCTTTCAAGATAAAGACGACGATGAACAGCACGGCGATCGCCGACATCGCTGTGATGACAAACAGAAGCCCCCGCACGGCGAGAGAGGCGAGCCGCTTCAGCCGGCTCGCCTTCTCGCTAAGCGAGAGACTGCGCTTCTTCTGGAGAGGAGCGCTGCTGTCGTGAGGTGCAGGTTGCCGCAACGTCACTCCTTCTTCGCCGTGGCAGATCCCCCCGCTGCGTAGCTCGTGACCGGCACAAACTGGATGGTCTCAATGATCTCCTGGCCCTCCGGGCTCAGGTACAGCGTGACGAAGGCGTACAGGTGCGTGCCCATCTTCGGGTAGCCGTTCGTGAACATGAACAATGGCCGCGCGATGGGGTACCGGCCGGACTTGACGGTCTCGGGGCTCGGGAAGACGCCGTTGACCTCGAGGCCCTTCACTTTGCGGTCCAGGAAGCCCAGGCCCACATAGCCGATGGCCGTCGTTGTGTTCGAGACTTTCTTGTGGACGGCGCCGTTGCTCCCGTAGTACTCGGTCCCGGCCGCCATCTTTTGCTTGTTCATGACCATTGTCTCGAAGGTCTCGTACGTGCCGCTGTTCGTGTCGCGGCTGGCGACGACGATGTCCTTGTCGGGACCGCCGACCTGCCGCCAGTTCGTGATCTTGCCCGTGTAGATGTCGCGGACCTGCTCGACCGTCAGGCCCTTGACCGGGTTGCTCGGGTGGACGATGACGGCGATGCCGTCGAGGGCCACGACGTGGGCGACCGGCATGATGCCGTTGTCGGCGGCGGCCTTGAACTCGCTCTCCTTCATGAACCGTGACATGTCGGCCACGTCACACGCGCCGTTGAGGAGGCTTTTCGCGCCGTTGCCGCTGCCGGATTCGCTGACGGTGATGTTCACCTCCGGGTGGCGCTCCATGTAATACTCGGCAAACGCCTTGGCGATCGGGCCGACGGTGGTCGAGCCGTCAACGACGATCGTGTTGTCTTCCTGGGCGTACGCGGCCGACGGGCACGCGCACAGGCTCATAACAAGCGCGAGGGCGCACGTGGCGATACAAAGCGTTCTCATGTGTGTGACTCTCCGTTCTGTGTTTTCGTTGTTCTGATCACACTGAGGGCGCTGCTTACCAGTCAATCTGGAAGCGCATTTCGAAGATGTTGGCTTCACCCTCGCCGGCGACGTCAGCGTTAACGTAGTTGAGCATGATCCGGGTGTTCGGGTTCAGGTACCAGTTGACGCCGACGGCGATGTCGTCCATCTCACCCCCTTCGATTGTGCCGTCGTTCAGGTCAAGGGTGCTGTAGCGGGCGGTGAGCTGAACCGCGCCGAAGCCGCCGTTTTCGACGTTCTTCTGGTGCGGCTTCACACGGTCGAAGGCGCCCGTCGATTTCTTGTAGGGACGAGACTCACCGGTGATGAACCAGCTCGCCTCCACGTACCAGCCGTGAAACTGCGGGTCGCCGCCCTCGGCCGAGTCCACGTCGGCGATGATGTACTCGCCCTGGACCGAAGCAGGGCCGAACACCGCGGCCGCCTCCAGGCCGTAGAGCCGGGTGCTGTCAGCCTCGAAATGGTCGGTGTTGACGAGCCGGGTCATGCCGTGCGCGCTGGGCCGGGCGCGGAAGCGCAGTTCGTCGTCCGGGGCTTCGGCGTGGCTCAGCGCGCCGCCGACGTGGACGAGCGTGTTGTCCCGATCCACGACCAGGCCAGTGACGCGGCCCGTGATCGCGTACTCGTCGCCCTGGAACTCGCCGAAGTCATCGGCAGGGCGGAACACGCCGAACGCGTAGGTCATGCGCTCGTCGAGGGCGTGGCCGTGGGCCATCAGACCGGTGTCTCTCCCGGGGGTGAACGCCTCGTTGAGAGGCGAGCGCTCCATCAAGGTGATGTACTTGCTGCTCGTCTGCTCCTCGAGGCTGAAGGGTTGCTTGAAGTGGCCGATGCGAATCCCGCTGAACGGCCCCGGCGTCTTGATGCCGAGATAGACGTCCTTGAACGCGGCCTCGCCGCCGCCGAAGTCGTACTGAGCCTTGAACTCGATGTTCTCGTAGATCAGGCCTTCGACGAACAGCCGGGCGCGGCGGAACTCGACCCAGTCCTCCAGCGGATCCTCCGGATCGTCGAGGGCCTCGTCGACGTCAACCCAGCCGAAGTCGACCATGATCCGGCCGCCCCACTTGAAGCTGAAGGCTTTGTCCTCCGACTGGCCCCGGACGCCCGTCTTCCAATGGACGTTGAGGTCCTCGGCGGCAGCGAGGGTGCTGATGCCAAGGACGAGCGCGAGCCCGAGTGCAGCGCACACCGTTGCCCTTCGAACTTCCTTCATCGGTTTCTCCTCCTCCGAACCGATTTGCCTGCCGGTTCGCGTCTCGCCTCGATGGTGAGATGCAGCCCCGGCGTTGATTTCGCCCGACAACGTAGGCGAGAGATGTAAAGGTGAGATAAAGGCCACGTGAAGCGTGGTGGCGAAAGAGGCTGGTGGGTGGCCTACGGCGCCAGCGGGAGCCGGACCCGGAACGTGCTGCCGCGGCCAGGCGCGCTCTCGACGGACACCGTGCCGCCGTGGGCCTGAACGATATGCTTGACGATGGAGAGGCCGAGGCCCGTCCCGCCGAGCTCGCGTGAGCGCGCCGTGTCCACGCGGTAGAAGCGCTCGAAGATCCGCGCCTGATCGCGCGGCTCGATGCCGATGCCGGTGTCCGCCACTTCGAGCACGGCTTCATCATCTTGCGTCGTCAGGCGCACCTCGACGCGGCCGCCGGCCGGCGTGTACTTGACGGCGTTATCGAGCAGGTTCTCAGCAAGCCGGCGCACAGCGTCCGGCTCGCAGAGCACGACGACGGGCGAATCCGGGAGCGTCGCCGCGAGCGTCACTTCTTTCTGTTCGGACAGGGCGGCGAACTGCCGGACGGCCTCCTCAACCGGCGGCCGGACGTCGTCGGCTTTCAGCTCGAAAGCCTCGTCGCGTGATTCGAGCTGGGAGAGTGCCAGCAGATCGGCCGTGAGCGCCGAGAGGCGTGCGGATTGATCGCGCAGTTTGGTGAGGAACCGCCTGCGGGTGGCCGTGCCCATTGCCTCGTCGTCGAGCAGCGTCTCGACCAGCCCCCGGATCGCCGTGAGCGGTGTCTTGAGCTCGTGCGAGACGTTTGCCACGAAGTCGCGCCGGACCGTCTCGAGCCGTCGAAGCCGAGTCACGTCGTGCAGGACGACGACCGCCCCGCTCAGGCGCCCCCCGGCGTCGCGCAGCGGGGCGGCCTGCATCTCGACGACACGGTCGTCGGCCAGCGTCGCCTCCGCCGTCACGCCGGCCGCCGTCTCGAGCGCCTTGCCGATCGTCTCGGTTACCACCGGCAGCCTCGTCACTTCCCAGATAGGCTTGCCGATGCTCGCATCCGGCGCCGCGCCGAGGATCTCGCCCGCCGCGGCATTCATGTGGACGACACGCTCGTCATGGTCCACGGCGATGACGCCCTCGACCATGCTCGCCAGAATCGCCAGCACCTCGTTGCGATCGGCCGTGATGCGCTCCATCCGCTCGTGCAACTGGTCGGCCATCCGGTTGAGCGCGGCGGCGAGCCGGCCGAGCTCGTCGCGCGTTCCTGCGTAGGAGCGCTGCGTGTAGTCACCGTCGGCGATCGCGTCCGCGACGCGTGTCATCGAAGTCAAAGGTCCGGTGACGCGCCGCGCGATCAGGAAACCGAGCACGAGCGCCCCGGCCACTCCGATCAGCGCCCCGAGCGCGACGACGAGCCGCACGCGCTTGAGGCGCTCTTCGACGGCCGTCAGTGGCAAGGCGGCGCGGACGAATCCCTGGAGCGAGGCGCCGGTCCGCACCGGGAGTGCCACGTACATCATGCGGATGTGCAGCGTGTCGCTGTAGCGGATTGAGCGTCCGCTGCCCTCTAGCCGGGCGTCCAGCACCTCCTCGCGATCGGCGTGGTTATCCATGCGGGCCGGGTCCTCTTCGGAATCGGCCACAACGACGCCGTCGGCCCGAATGACGGTCAGGCGGGTGTTGATCTGTGCGCCGATCGTGCGCACCCGCTCCTGGAAGGCGGCGCCGTCTCCGCTCTCGAAAAAGCCGCGCGCGATCTCCTCGAGCAGGGCGGCCTTATCGTGAAGCGACCGCTCGATCTCCTGCATCGAATCGCGCTCGATCCGCCTTGATACGAGCGCTCCGACGACGAGCGCCGTGAGCACGATCAGCACGGCGGACCCGGCATAGATCTTCCAGAGGAATCGGCGGCGGAACACGACTAAGCCTCCGTCTCGCGAAAGCGATAGCCCACGGCCCGGACGGTCTCGACCAGATCTCGGTAGGGCCCGAGCTTTTTGCGAACCGCGCGCACGTGCACATCTATGTTGCGGTCAATGACAACAGCGTCTTCACCGATGACGCGATTCAGCAACTGGTCGCGCGTGAACACCCGGCCGGGATGCGACGCCAGGAAGTGCAGCAGCCGGAACTCGGTCGCGGTGAACGTGACGGGCGTGTCGTCCACGCGGACTTCGAAGCGCGTCGCGTCGATCACGACGCCGCCGCGGACAATCCGCTCACCGGCGCCCACCTCCTCTTTCAACGGGCCTCGGCGCAACACGGCCCGGACGCGAGCGACGAGCTCTTTCGGGCTGAACGGCTTCGTGATGTAGTCGTCAGCGCCGACGCCGAGACCGAGCACGATGTCGGCTTCTTCGCCCTTGGCCGTCACCATGATGATCGGGATGGCCTTCGTGACGGGGTCGGTCTTGAGCCTGCGACAGACCTCGATGCCGTCGAGGCCCGGCAGCATGAGGTCCAAGAGCACCAGATCCGGCGCCTCGGCCCGAATCAGGCGCAGTGCCTCGAGCCCGTCCGTGGCCGTGACGACACGATACCCCTCCCGGCCGAGGTTGTAGCCGATGACCTCCAGGATGTCGCGCTCGTCCTCGACGACGACGATCTTCTCGCGTTTCATCGGCGTGGGTCACTCTCCGCGTCCGCTGCGTCTCTAGCCGTCTCGTGCAAAGATTGGGCAAAGACAGCATGAAGCCTGGCCGCACGTCACCCTAATGCCTTTGCAGCCGGTTGTCGATGGGGGATTCAGTGCGGTCAAGCGCCAGGCTGACAGCACACACATCCTTATTCTGTTTCAGTCTGCTGAGGTCTTTCGGCCTCTGTTTTGGCTTGTTTATGGCACCGGATTGGCGCCAGCAATAGTGAGTGAAGCAGGAGTCCACGATTCCCCGACTCGGCGAGACCTAGCCCGGATTTCTCACGCCAGCGCCGGCGCCTGGCCATCGTATGAACCGCCCTGGGGTGACTGGCAGTAGCCACGGGCTGACGGGCCTGTTGAAGAAACCGCTACCAGCACGTCGTCTAGGGCGCGACGCACGTCGTCCCATGCGCCGAAGGCGCCGAACGTGGGTAGCCGTAGGCGTAAGCCTACGGGCAGGAGGCGACAGATGAAGATCCTCTTTCTCGACGGGCGACCGGCCCGGACGGGGCCGGTCGCCCGTCGACGAAGATTGGTTGTTCCTCGCTCGCGGTCCGTAGGCTTACGCCTACGGCTACTCACGTGGCGCCCCTACGGGGCGTCGCGGGCACAGGTTTTTCAACAGCCCCTGACGCCCGTGGCTACTCGCACACGCCCCTGATGGGGCTCCAGAACGGCCCTATGCGGCAATGGATTATGCCATGCGCGACGACCGCACCACCAACCCGCTGTGAGAAATCCGGGCTCGCCGGGGCATTCGCGTCCATCGAGCCCGGCCGTGTCACAGGCGTGCCGAAGAACGGGACCTCACGTGGCTGCGGGACACGCATTCGAGATCGTGACCGTCAGCACGACGCTCCCACCGGGGGCGACGGCATCGAACGCCTCCCGCAGCGCCTGGAAGATCTCGCCGCTTTCGCCTTCGAGCCGGGTGCTCATCGGGGTAACCTCGACGGCCAGACCCCGACGGCGAAGACGGTCGAGGAACTGGTCGATGGGCTCGCTCAGGCTCGCCGTGCGCAATGGGTAGAGGCTGACTTCTGCTTGAACCTTCACACGCGTACCTCCGCGACAATGAATGCACCCCTTGGGGCCGTGTCGAACGATTCCGGGGGCAACTCGGCAGGAGCGGCCGCTCGCCCGGGGATTCTTTTGCTGTCTTCGGGCGTGACGCTCATTCGGATGGCGCCGAATCCGGACAGCAGGGCGCCGAGTTGGGACACGGTGAACATGTGCGCCGAGCAATACGGTTCCTTGCGCGTGGCGATGCGGTCCCGATTCAGCGGGCTCTCCACGTTGAGCGCACCGATAACGAGACGGCCGGGTGACCGAGCGCACCGGGACATCTCTGCAACGGCCCGCTCGGGGTCCACAACGAACTCGAGGACGACCATGGCCGTCACGACGTCAAATGCATTGTCAACGAACGGGAGTGTGTGGGCATTGGCGATCAGGAACCGGCAGCCGTTGCACGTGGACGATCGGGCCATGTGAATCATCGCCGGCGAGATGTCGATCCCCGTGACCAGGAACCCCAAGCCGGCGAAGAACCGGCTCCAATGGCCGGTGCCGCAGCCTACGTCGAGGAGGCGAGGGCCGCGCTCGACGGGCGGGAGGAATCGGCGGACAAGGGTTTTCTGCTCACGGTCGTGCGCACGACCGGCGGGTGTGCTGTACCACTGGTCGTACGCGGCGGCCATCGGCGCGAAATCGTAGAGTGAACCTTGCCTGGCGCGGGCCGGGTTGTCCCTTCGCGCCTTGCCGGTCGGCGGCCGAGGCGGCTGTGGCATATCGTGTGTTCTGTTTTTCATGCAACTTCCCGGGTCGTGCCTTCCGGCGGACGAATGGACCTGTTGAAAGACTCCTTCTATATGAGGCTTTCAGGCTATGGCCTGGTTTCTTGCGGGCTCTGTACCCAGGGTGGCGCTTTGCCCCTCGGCCCGCCCCTCGACAAGCTCGGGGCAGGCTCGGGGCAAAGCTGACCCTGGGCTATTCTATGCAGCCCCTTCGGGGCAAAGCTGACCCTGGGCTATTCTATACAGCCCCTTCGGGACAAAGCTGACCCTGGGCTATTCTATGCAGCCCCTTCGGGGCAAAGCTGACCCTGGGCTATTCTATGCAGCCCCTTCGGGGCAAAGCTGCGAAGAGCAAAGGCGGAGTTCTTCAACAGGCCCGAATGCCGGTGGTCCGCGGACGAATGCCGGTGGTCCGCGGACGAATGCCGGTGGCCCATAGCACCTGGTTTCGAGCGATCAAACGGATTCGAACGCGCGCGAAGCCGGCGCCGGTCAACAGGGCTCGTACCTCTTCAGGCGTCCGATAGGCTTCGTCCCAGAGCGTTTGGGCAAGCGAATCCTTTGGGAAGTCGACGACCAGCGCCTCGCCGCCTGGTCGCAGGACCCGCAAGCTCTCGGCCAGAACCGACTCCGGCCGGGCCATCTCATGCAAGGCCCAGAGCGTCACCACGGCGTCCACCGACCGATCGGGGATCGCCCCAAGCTTCGCCGCGTCCTTCTGCAGGCATCCGAAGCGGACGCCTTGATCGGTACGCTGGGCTTCGGGGAAATGCTCGGAAGATATGTCAACACCTGTCACTTCACGCTCGGAGCTGTCGGCAAGGTGCTGGACCAGCTCGCACGAGCCGCAGCCCAGGTCGAGGATGCGCCGAGCAGAGCGCAGCTCGCGGCCGATCTTGGCGTAGAGACCCGGCTTGACCCGCTCGTAGAAGTCTTTCGGTACATCCACCGTGATCACCTGTGGCGTGCGATCGGCGCTGAGGGCGTCAGCGCCTCTGTGATCTGCAGCGCTCGAGCTGCGGGCGTCTTACCGGCCATCGTCAGGCATCCTGGTTAGGGGTCTTGGTTACGGATCCTGTTTACGGATCTTGGTTAGAGATCTTGTCCGAAGAACTTATCTCGCCACCAGCACCAGTAGGCCCAGTCGTTGTCGAGACGCTGTCGGGCCTCCGACTCGGCGTTGGTTGATGGACGCGCCTGCTCGAGTTCGGGGCACGTGTCGCCTGACACCAGGAACGTGTATGCGCAGCGGACGAGCCGGAAGCGCCGCGCGGCGTCCGTGTCGCTCGGGTTGGTGTCCGGGTGGCACGCCAGGCTCAACTGCCGAAAGGCGCGGCGGATCTCATCCACTGCCGCCGATGCGTCTACGCCAAGGATCGCGCGGGCCTTCCTCTCGCGCTCCAGCAGAAGCCCGGCCTCAGAATGAACGTCCTCGTCTTTCATCCGTCCTGCCTTTCGGGCCGCCGGTGTCGCAGTTGCTTTGGTCCAGAGCGTTTCTCAAACGAGAAGACGCGTCCGCGGACGACCTTGTCCTCATGGACAAGCGTTCGGCGCGATTCCCCCCGGCGGTGGAATCCCGTGCTCTCTATTTCCTGCAGCAGTTCCCTGAAGGTCAAGCGATATTCCTTCAGGTGGGTGAGATAACACGAGAGCTGACCGCCGAATCTCAGGACCCTGTAGATCTCGCGCAAGACGTTCTTTCGCTGGGCCTTTTCGGGGAAGTAACCGCCGTGCAATACGTCATAGAGAAGAACGAGATCGGCAACCTGATCTTGTACCGGGATGCTTCCGTCCGCCGGCACATAGAGCTCTTCAATGTTGCGCAGCCCTTCCTTCTTCGCCCTCCGTTTCATCTTGCGGAGCGTTGGCTTGTCCTTGTCCACCGCATAGACGTGGCCTTGATCCCCGACGATCCGGGCGGCTGGTATCGTGTATCTTCCCTCCCAAATGCCGAAGTCGAGGACGCAATGGCCCTTGCGGATACCTGTCCTCCTCAGGAACGGCTGAGCGCTGTGTCGAAGCCACCTATCCACTTGAGTTGCCATAGCCCGTTGTCACCGCCTGAATTCGTATTTCCGGAAACACCCCCACGATCGGCCGCCGGCCGCCGTCTCGAAAGCCTCAGGGACTTTGGTGACCCTGAAGAACGCCACCCCGGTGTGGGGCGTTTCTGAAACGTGCCGTGTGCCTTGCGACCGGAGCATCAGGGGTTGTCCCGGTGCCGGCGCCACGGGGCTGTGTGCTTGACGAAACTTGTCGTTGTCGCCACGTTTCGACTTGACACGGAAGACGGACTTGGGTATCAGTAGCCTTGTCCGGCATTTGCGAAATCATGCAACAAGAGGAGATTCCGTGTCAACCGCTGACCCGACGCTCTTCCGGCTCCACGCTCAGTTCTGCAGCGTCTTCTCGCACGAGACGCGCCTCAAGGTCCTGTGGCTTCTCGGCGGGGGCGAGCGTTGTGTGAGCGATATTGCGGAGGAACTCGGCCTCAGCGTCCAGAACGTCTCGCAGCACCTGGCCGTGATGCGGGACAGGGGCGCCGTGACGTATCGCAAGTGCGGGCAGAAGGCCTGCTACAGCATCGCCAACCCGAAGTTCTTCGAGGCGTTCATGCTGATCCGCAGCGGCCTGCTCGAGCGTTACCAGGAGTTGGGAAGGGCTTCGTCCGGTGAGGAGGAGGCTGCTCCCGGTGCCTCGCCGAGGCCCGAGGAGGCGGCCAGTCGCAGGTGAGGCGTGGCGCCCTGAACAGATAGAGGAGGAGGGAACAGGACCGTGCCGATCTTCGAGTATCAGTGCAAGAAATGCGGCCATGTGACCGAGGTGCTGGAGAAGGCCGGCACCAAGGGCACGCACAGATGCGCCAAGTGCGGCAGCAGTCAGATGGTCAAGCTCTTTTCGGCTTTTGGCGTGGGGAAAAGCGGCGCTTCCTCATCGAGCGGTTCGTGTCCCACTGGGACGTGCTCACTCACCCCCTAGACGAACCGCGAATTAGGAAGCACCGAGGATGGACAACGAGAGCACGGTCCTGATCTACGGGACAAACCTCGCCGGCTATCGTGCGGCATACGCCTTGTGCAAGGAGGGCCACAAGGTCGTGCAGCTGAACCGCGGCCGGTACGTGGATGACATCAAGTACCAGGCGCTGGCTCAGCTTCCGCTCGATTTCTGCTGGATCTGTGGCCACATGCCTCAGCGCCTCTTCAAGGCTCTCGGGTGCCTGCAGGACAACTACAACGCGAAGCTCGTGTCGGTCTCCGGGGAGGCCGGTCACTTCAAGGTGACGTTCACGAAGAAGGACCAGCCGGTCAACAACTTCGCCTGCATCGAGTGCGATCGGTGCGTCGAGGTGTGCCCGGTTCAGGTCGCCGACCGGAAGGCGATCTGGATCCAGCCCGAGGCGGGCTGGGAGAACATCTACGTCCTCGACGAGGAGCACTGCACCAAGTGCGGCGAGTGCGAGGCGGTTTGCCCGACCAAGTGCATCACGATCGCGAGACAGGAGGAGACCGTCGAGGCCGACGTGGGCGCCATCATCCTCGCGACCGAGTACGATGAACCCACCGACGAGGACCTCGCCGCGTTCGGCCTCGGCGCCTCGCCGTCGGTCATTCGAAACTCCGAGGTTGCGCGCCGGTCGCTGCTCACGGACTTTGTGCGCGACTCGGTCAAGCTGCCGTCGGGCAAGGTGCCGTCGAGCTTTGGCATCGTCGTCACGCCGCATTTCAATACACCCGGCGTCGAGTACGAGAACGCCAACCTCTGCGTCAGCGCGGCGTACCGTGCGGTGAAGCTCAAGGAGATCGTGCCCGAGGCGGCGGTGACCATTTTCCTCAGCGACTACCGCGAGTTCGGCAAGAAGCACTACCGGTGGTACCTCAAGGCGCTCGATGCGGGCGCCGAGGTGGTGCGAGCCGACTCGCTCAAGATCACGACTAAAGATGATAAGGCGGTGATCGCGTATGAGCGCGCGGGCAACCGCGAGACCAAGGCCGTCGAGCTGGCCATCCTCGTCACCGGCCAGAAGGCGCCGCTGCTCATGGACGATCTCACGAAGCTGTGCGGTGTCAAGCCGGACGCGAACGGCTTCTGCAACATCCGGCCTCTTTCGTCGACGGAGACCGATGTGGACGGCATCTTCGCCGTGGGCGAGCTGACGGGGCCGAAAGGCAACCCGGAGACGGTCTGGGACGGCTGCGCCGTCCTTCCGGAGTTGCTTGGGTATCTTGGCGAGAAGAACTTTGCGCCGGCGGCGCCTCCCGAGCTGCGCAGCGTCAAGGGCGAAGCCCCGCGCGTCGGGGTGTTCATCTGCTCGTGTCACGGGACGTTCTCGGACCGGATGGACCTCGAGGCGCTGCGGGATGAGTCGCTCTCGATGCCCGGCGTGGAGCATGCGCAGATCATCGAGGGCTGTTGCACGCCGCCGACGATGAAGGCGACGGCCGAGGCGATCAAGGCGTCGGGGGTGAACCGCGTTGTGCTGGCGGTCTGCACGCCGCTGCAGAAGCTGCTCAAGTACAGAAAAACGGTGATGATGGCCGGGTTGAACCCGCTGCTTTCGCAGTACGTGCGGCTGCGCGAGGACGTCATCCGGGTGCATACCGATCGCGACAAGATGCTGACCAAGGCGACGGCGCTTGTCCGCAGCGCCGTGGAGGTCGTGCGACGCTCCTGGGCTGCGGCGCCGCCCAAGGACAGCTTCACGCCGCGGGCGCTCGTGATCGGCGGGGGCGCGGCGGGCCTCACGGCGGCGCAGGGCATCGCCCGGGCCGGCTTCGAGGTCACGCTCGTCGAGAAAGAGGCCACGCTCGGCGGCCAGAGCCGCTTTCTACGCGACGCGGACCGGCAGTACGTCGAGGAGCTGGCGGCGCAGGTCGAGTCAGAGCCGCGTGTGACCGTGCACACACACGCGACTGTCACAGCCGTGGACGGCTATGCGGGCAACTTCCAGGCCGGCATCGGCACCCAGAACGCGGCCGCAAGAGCGCCCGGTGACGTGACCACCGAGGTCGGGATCATCATCGTGGCGACCGGCGCCGGCGAGCACACGCCCAAAGGGTTCCTCTACGGCGAGGACGACCGCGTCGTGACGCAGCGCCAACTTCAAGAGCGGCTCGGACAGGGGAAACCGCCGAAACGTGCCGTGATGATCCAGTGCGTCGGCTCCCGCAATGCCGAGCACCCGTGGTGCTCGCGCGTCTGCTGCAATCAGGCGCTGGAGAACGCGCTTGCGCTGCGGGAGACAAAGTGCGAGGTGACGATCTTCTATCGGGACATCACGAGTCACGGCAAGCGGGACCTGTACGCCGAGGCGAAGAAGGCCGGCGTGCGGTTCGAGCGGTTCGATGCGGCGGCGTATCCGAGCGTCACGAGCGACGGCGGCGCGCTGACGGTCGCGCTCGACGGGGGGCCGGAGGTGGCTGCGGACCTGGTCGTGTTGAGTACCGGCATCGTGCCCGACGAGGCGGCCAATCGGGCGCTCTCGGGCTTGCTGGGTTTCCCGCTCGACGCCGACGGCTTCTTCGACAGCGACGCCAACGCCTATCCGTACGAAGAGGCGATCAAACGGCTCACGAAGCCGTTCGAGCTCGCGACCAACGGCATCTTCGCCGCGGGGCTGGCGCACTCGCCGAGGGCCTTCGATGCGACGCTGCTCACGGCGCGGGACGCGGCGGGCCGCGCGGTCGTCATGCTGGGCAAGAAGCAGATGCCGCCGCCGAACGCGATGTATCTCGCCGGCGTGAAGGAAGACCTCTGTATGGGCTGCGGCGTCTGTGTGGACGCGTGCCCGTACGAGGCGCGTTTCATTGATCCGCGCACGAAGGTGGCGACCATCCGCCCGTTCCTGTGCGATTCGTGCGGCTCGTGCGTGGCCGTGTGCCCGAACGATGCGTCGTACCTGCGCGACTTCGCCGGCAACCAGAGCATCGCGGCGCTCGACGCCGTGTTGACGTGAGGGGGGGCCTGATGACGAACGGATTCGAACCAAAGATTCTCTACATCCTGTGCAGTTGGTGCGGCACGGGCGGCGCGGAGACGGCGTCGGCCCACGGCCTGCGCTATCCGGAGAACGTGCGCATCTACCGGGTGAACTGCACCGGGTCGCTGCCCGCGGTCCACGTGCTCCGGGCGCTGATCGAGGGCGCCGACGGCGTGGCCGTGAGCGGGTGCCACCCCGGCGATTGCCACTACGAGAGCGGCAACTACCATGCGCGGCGCCGGGTGGCGAACGTCAAGACGATCCTGGGCACGCTCGGTCTCGGCGACGATCGCTTGTGGTTCCGGTTCGTCGCTCACGGGGAAGCGCGGCGGTTCGTGGACACGGCAGCCGAGTTCAGTGACCACATCGCCGAGCTGGGGCCGAATCCATTGACAACGAGGAGGGATACATGAACGGGGCCACGGTGGCTGCCCCCGAGGGCGTGCAGCAAGCGATCACCGAGCTGCTCAAGCGCGGGCTCGACGAGCAGGCGTTTGACGCGGTCCTCGTGCCGGCGCGGGTGCCGGCGGGCGACTCGTTCGCGTGGCTCCTCGTGCGGGACAGCGACGTGCTTGCCGAGACGCACCCGCTTCCGCCGGTTATGTCGGTGCAGGGGGCCAGGGCGATCTATCGCTTCGCCCGCCGGGGCGTGATGGGAACCGTCGCCGCGGTCCTGCGGCCGTGCGAAGTGCGCGCGACCGTCGAGCTGGCGAAGCTCAGACAGGTGGACCTGGACGGCCTCGTGCTGATCAGCATGGACTGCCCCGGGGCGGTGCCCCTCAAGACGTACCTGGACAATCCGCAGCAGGGGGACGCCGACTTCGACACGCTCCTGAAGGGGGAAGAGAGCGCGGCCCGCGAGGTATGCAAGGTGTGCCAGCATTTCAGCCGCCCGGCTTCGGATCTGCATTTCGCCACGCTCGGAGCCGACAACGGCCGGGCAGCGATCATCGCCGGCAGCGAGCAGGGCCGTTCGGTGCTCGAGAAGCTCGGCATAGGAGAGGAGAAGGCGCTCGATGGCTGGGAGCGCGCGGTTGCGGAGAGGCAAGAGCAGAGGAAGCGGGCCCGCACGCAAGCGCACGCGGCTTTTCGCGAAGACATCGCGGGCACGGACAGGCTGCTCGAGACTCTGAGTCAATGCATCAATTGCCATGTGTGTCGGAGCGTCTGCCCGATCTGCTATTGCCGCCAGTGCTACTTCGAGTCGCAAGCCATCCTGATGCCGCCGGACAACGTGCTTGCCCGGGCGCGTCGCCCGGGCGGCATGCGGCTGCCGACCGACACGCTCCTGTTCCACCTGGGCCGGATGTCGCACATGAGTCTTTCGTGCGTCTCGTGCGGGGCGTGCGAGGACGCGTGTCCGTCCTCGATCCCGGTGGCGCAGATGTTCAGTCTGGTCGGCGACGCCACGCAGAAGCAGTTCGATTACGTGGCGGGCCGGAGCGCGGACGAGCCGCTTCCGACCGTGACGTACAAGGAAGACGAGCTGGCCGATCTTGTGGCCCCCTACGTCGAGACCTACTCGGGACGGGAGGCAGCCTCATGAGCGACGCGTTGACAATCAGCAAGCCGCCTGATGAGGCGCTTCGCGCGTTCCTGGCGTTTCTGCTGCAGGAGAAGAAGGCGGCCGCCGTGCTCACGCTCGACCGGATCGGGCAGGACGGTGCACCCGCGTATTCCCTGATCACCGAGGCGAAGGAGCTCGAGCGGGCGGCGCCCCTTCTGCCGATGATGCCGGCGAACGCGGGCAAGCTGCTCGCCGAGCTGACCGAGCTGGCGCCGTCGCCCGAGCCGATCGCGGCCGTGCTCAAGCCGTGCGAGCTCCGGGCGCTCGTCGAGCTGCGGAAGCTGAACCAGGCCCACCTGGACAACCTCCTGCTGATCAGCTTCACGTGCGGCGGGGTCTTTCCATTGGCCATCCGCAACAACGGCGGCATTGATGAGACGCTCGGCCCGTACCACGAGGCGCTCGCCGCGGGCGAGGTGGCCGACGGCATCCGGCCGACGTGCCGGGCGTGCGAGCACTTCGTGCCGTACAACGCCGACGTGACCGTCGCGCTCGTCGGCCGCCCGGCGGGCGACGGGACGTGCACGTTCGTTGTGAACACCAGCCGAGGCGCCGAGGCGCTCGAGGGCTTCGAAGGTGAGCGCACCGAGGCGACGCTCGAGTCCGAGGCGCTCGACGCGCTGCGCGCCAAGCGGGCTGAGGAGGCGACCAAGCTCTACACCGAGTCGGAAACGGCGGCGCCCGGTCTGGACGGACTGGTCAATATATTCGGCCGGTGCCTCTCGTGCCGGGGGTGCAGCAACGTGTGCCCGATCTGCTACTGCGAGCTGTGCTATTTCGACTCGGTCACCGAGGACCCGACGCCGAGCAAGTATGACGCGCAACTCAGGCACCGCAAAGCCACGCGCGTGCCGCCGGGCACGATCGCCTATCACCTCGGGCGGATGACGCACATGGTGGTTTCCTGCGTGGGGTGCGGCATGTGTTCCGACGTGTGTCCCGTCGGCATTCCCGTGGCGAGCCTGTTCAGCATGGTCGGCAAGCGTGCCGCGGGCGTTTTCTCCTACGTGCCCGGCAAGGACCTGGA
This sequence comes from uncultured Verrucomicrobiota bacterium, assembly GCA_964550015.1. Classification (GTDB taxonomy): domain Bacteria; phylum Auribacterota; class JABMQX01; order JAFGEW01; family JAFGEW01; genus CAZJXV01. The sequence goes on along the minus strand of CAZJXV010000017.1, from coordinate 5,983 downwards.
CGAGGAGTTGCCGTTGAAGAAGTACGAGGTGGATGAGCTGAGCCATCTTGGCGAAGAGAGGGCCACATCGTGAGCGCGGACGGATTCGTTCCCAACATCGTGGGTTTCTTCTGCAACTGGTGCTCGTACACCGCCGCCGACCTCGCGGGGGTGAGCCGCCGCCACTACCCGCCGACGGTCAGGATCATTCGCGTCATGTGCTCGAGCCGCGTTGACCCGCACATGGTGGTGACCACGTTTCTTGGCGGCGCGGACGCGGTTCTGATCGCCGGCTGTCACCCGGGCGACTGCCACTACGTGACGGGCAACTACCGCACGCGGAGGCGGTTCGCGCTCCTCCAGAGCATGTTCGAGGCGCTGGGCCTCGATGCTGACCGAATCAAGCTCGCCTGGATCGGCGCGTCGGAAGGCAACATCGTGGCCGAAGCCGTGGGCGGTCTGACCGAGACCATCGAGCGGATCGGCCCAAACCCCACCCGCGAGGCCATGTTCCTGTAGTGGGATAGCCTGCCGTTTGCCTGCCAGCTTCATCCGGGGTCGGTAAAGGATAGGGTTAAGACCTTCGCTGAGGGCAGGATGAGCGAAGGCGTGATCCGCGTGCGTGCGGTCGCCGTGCCGGCCTACGGCTTCTCATCCACATGGGGCTGCTGCCGGTTTTCCGCCTTGTCTTGCTCTCGCCTGATGTGAAGAGCCCGCTCAAGGGTCGCCTGGAACTGCCCGGGCGACATCGCTGCAAGAGCCTTGGCTACTTTCTCCTCAGCGGCCTCGGTCTTGCGTCGCGTCTTGCGATAGCGACTGCCGCGCTCGCGAACCAGGCCGACCGCTGCTTCAACTAACGCGACCTCGGCGCGCTGCACGCGCATGGCGCTCCTGCCGGCTCGCTTGAGGGCACGAAGCCCTTCCTCCCGGAGCTTCAGAACCCGGGCCACGTGGCGGATCTTCTCGTCGCTCGGGGGATCCAGGCCCTTCTCCCAGCGGTTGACCGTGGTTCGGCTGCACTTGAGGGCCTTCGCCAGCACTTGCTGAGAGAAACCGGCGGCCAGGCGCGCGTCTCTGATGGCTTCTCCCAGTTGCCGGTGTTCGGGGGTCGGTGTGTCGATTTCACCGCGAGCATGGCATGGCCGGCGGGCACGGTGCCCGATCATGAGGCGCTCATTGCGAAGTACCGGGAGCTGGCGAGCGAGGGCAAGCGTGAGGAGATCATAAAGGAAGCCGATCGCATCGTCGAGCAATCCAGGGAGGTCATACGCGAGAAGCCGGGGACTGACGAGGCCATCCGCGCGCGGCTGAACATGGCGCTCCTTTACGGCGTCTACGGCAAGGGAGAGTTCGCCGAGGCGGAGGCGATCTTCACAGCGCTCATCCGCGAGCATTCGGATCACGCCCTGATGCCGGCCGTGCGCTACTACTATGGCAAGACGATCGCCGTGGGCTGGCGTGCGGAGCGATGGGACGAGGCGCTGAAGGTTTTCGATGGCGTCGCCCGCGACTATCCGAAATCCGAGTACGCCGCGCGGGCGACGATCGAGCGGGCGAACTGGTGTCGCCATCTCGGCGAGCGAGAGGAGGCGAAGAGGCGAGAAGCGATTGCGCTGTATAAGCGCATCGTCTCGAAGTATCCCGATACGGCGTCAGGCACCGAGTCGGCCTATGCGTTGTTCGGCCTCGCCATGCGCGAGCACGATCTCGCGGAGGCAAAAGAGTGGCTGGATCGGATCGAGAAGCTGCACCATCCGCTCGCCAAAGAAAACTATGCCCTGGCGTACCCCCGGTGGGCTGCCGCGGACGTATTCCTCAATACCACAACCCTCGACGAGGCGGTCCCTGTTGTGACGTCCGCTCTCGCGGCGATGACTTCCGACGAGCGGACGCTCGAGTTTCTTGCGGCGCTCGGCGAGATGAACGCCCGCGCAGAAGAAGGCGAGAAACGCTGGGACCTCATCGGATACTGTCTCGAGGAAGCCCTGGCGACGCTTGAGGCGGACACACAGCCGCCCGTTCTTCTTCGCCTGGCGAATCTCTACGCCTCCGGCCAACTGGGCAAGGCGAGGACTGACGACGGGGCCCGGCTGTGGGAGCAGCTCAAGCAAGAGCATCCTGCGTCTCCGGAGGCGCTCGAGGCCGCACTGCGCCTGGCCGACTACGACCGCCGGCGCTACGAGCAGTTCGGGCGAAAGCCTGAGGATCGTGAGTGGTTGCAGAAGGCCATCGCCGCCTACGAGGAGATCGTCTCAAAGAACCCCGATTCTCGCCACGCCGCCGCGTCTCTGCACGCCCTTGTCGCGTTGTACCTCGACGAGGGGGACGAGAGCCGCGCGACGTCGTGCCTGGATCGGCTGGCAGCCTCCACGTGGCCGGCGGCCAAGGGGTGGTACGAGGAGGACCGCCTCCGAGTCCTGACGCGACACGTCCTGAAAGCCGATGCGGAGCTGGGCGAGCTCCAAGCCAATATCGACCGACAGCTCGAGCTGCTCGAGGAGGGTGACGCGAAGCGGGAATTTCTTTGGGCCATCGTCCGAGGCAGCGGTGCGCTGCCCGAGGAAAACGGCACGCGGTGGCATGTAGTTGCCTCCTGCTATGAGACAATCGTCGAGACCGCTTCGGGCGAAGAGCGGACCAAGGCGATGTTCAACCTCGCGCAGGTGTACTTCTACCACCATGTTGGCGAGGACAAGCCTGAGAAGGGCATCGCCCTGCTTGAGCAGATCAAGGCCGAGCATGCCGGCCAGCCGTGGGCCCTGAGAGCCGAAATGGCGATCACGGGGTACTTGTACCACATCAGTTGGGACGTTCCGAGGAAGAAAGAGGCCCGCCGGGATGTGCTGCAGCGCTTCCTTGCGATTGCCGACAAGCACGCCGGCTCAGAGGAGGCTTCAAGAGCACTTTTCACATTGGCCTGTCACTATACGGTTCGGGAGTATTTCGATCCCGAGAAAGCCACCGCATTCGGCCTCCGGTTTCTCGACGAGAATCCCAAGCGAAACGCGCCCCGGTACACCGAGTTCGTCACGCGCGTTATGCAGAACCGGACTTTGCTCCTGAGCATTCCAAAGGCCGAGGTGCTGCAGCGGGCACAGGACCTCATTCGCCGTTATCCTGACGCCACGAGCTACGAGAAGCGGCGGTTTCTTCTCAACGTCGACAGTTTTTACGGGGACGCGAAGGTCGAGAAGATGCTCGCGCGGATCACTCGGTTCGCCGAGAAGCACGGCGTGCCCGAGCTCGCCAAAGACGTGATGCTGTTCCGGGCGGAATGTTACCTGCGCAAGGAGCAGGCCGACAGAGCGCTCGGCCATTTCGATCAACTGGCGAAGGCCGGCGTGGGCCTGTCATCCGAGGATGAGCGACGGGTCACGGAGTATCGTGCGCTGTGCTACCTCTGGTGCCGAGAGCCGGGCAAGGCAATACCACTCCTCGAGGAACTCGCGGCGAGCGCGTCCCAGCCGGAACGGGATTGGGACGGGGACACGCGCACGAAGGCTTACTACGTCTATTGGCACGCGGTCGCCACGTTCGAGCAGGGGGGCTACGCTGAGAGCAAGGCGCTGTTCGAGCGGGTCTCGGAGGATTACCCAAACAGTTTCTGGGCCAAAAAAGCAAGGCGGTACGTCCAGCACATCGAGCCGCTCCTCGAAGCGGGCATCGCGTCATTGAACGAGGGGATCTAGAGCGACGACTCGTCATCTACGAGAAGGACCGGGGAAGGAATGGAGAAGGAAAAATGAAGGTGAAAACGGAAGGTCGTGGCGTGCAATTGGGCACTTGGCTTGGGTCGCTGTGGCCGAAGTTGGCGGTGGCGCTTGCCCTTGTGTGCGGGCTCATGGTGTCTCCACACGCCGCGCTGGCCGCCGGCGACGCCCCGTACAACCCAGGGATCAAGATCGACCGCACGGTCAAGGAGGATACGCAGCACCCCGGCCAGATCACGATCAAGATCGCAGCTCTTCTTACCTGGGACGACGATGCGCCGCCGAGTGTCTACCGGATCAAACACAACGGTGTTATCAAGACCGAGGAACTCGACGGGAGCGCACGCGAGTATGAGATTCACTACGTCGAGAAGAACGAAGCAGAAGGCTTTGAGGAAACCGAAGATTTCCCCTACTGGCTCGAAGGATTCGAGACCGCATTCTTCGCAAAGGCCTGGGCTGAATCGGAGATCGGGACCTGGCGCGTTGAAGAGGTGTGCGGCGGCGACGGGGACGAGGCCGACTACGACCCGCCTCTCCTGGGTGGAGGCGGCGATGCCCCCCCGCTCACCACGCCGGAAATAGTTGAGCCGCCTTGGAGGGGGGATGATCATCAGCGCTTCGATCCGAAGTACGAGACCGTGCTGTACACACGGACTTTATTTACGCATGCCAGCAGGGGGATGGATATTGAGTTCACGATTCAGTATTGCAGCGATCGCGTGTCAACGGACGGGCCGCTGAGCTACGGGTGGACCCACAGCTACAATATGTATCTCGAGAAGGTCAATCCAGGGGTCCAGCAGTATCCATACAACTACGTGATACACATGGGCCTTCAGGCGGAGCGCTTCTTGAAGTTCTCAGGATCGAGCGTCTACTACTGCTTCAACCCGTATGTTGAACTGAAGGACATCGACAATGGGGACAAGCTCCGCGTGCGGATCAAGGGCGTCGAGTATGTCTTCAACTGGTCCACCCTCAAGGCCGAGAGCATGACTATCATCAAGGAACGAGCGTACAACAGCGAGGACGAACGGGTGGACAATGACGGTCACACGATGACCTTCGCTTACTATGACGCCCCGGAGGAGACCTGGGACGGCGAGCTCGAATCGATCACGGATCCGTCCGGTCGCATCTACACCTTCACGTACTGGGAGGAAGACGGCGACGACGGCCTCGAAGGCAAGCTCAGGTATGTTGATCATCCCAACAGCAGCCAACCAGAACTGGTCGAGTTTTCATACGACAACGACAACGACAACGACAACCTCGAGGAGGTCGAGGACGCCGAAGGCCAAACGACCACGTTCACATACTACGACCCCGGCGAGCAAAACGTCTTCCGCAAGCACGCGCTAGCGAAAGTCGCCCCGTCAGCGGGGGTGAACACTTACTTCTTCCACAAGTGCCTGTACGAATTCGACGATCCGACGACAGAGGACGAGGACGTCGTGCCCGTCATCAGCTATACCGACAAGACACACGGGACAATCGACAACAACCCGCTGCAGAATAATCCTTACGGGAAGGTGAATGTCAAGAAGACCATAGAGCTTGTATGGAACGGGAACCGGGGCGTCGATGAGGTCATCTGCACGTATCGGGAAGTCACCGACGCGGAGGGCTGGACCTCGAAATATGAATACGGTGACAAGAAGGGGCCGCGGAAGGGCTACCCGCTCCTGGAGGAGACCGACGGAGAGGGCTACGTAACGCGCTACACGTACGACAAGTACGAGAACGTCACGCGAAAGGTCGTAACGAACGACACGGACTATTGGCTGATTACGCTCAACAAGTATTACGTGAGCGAACCGGAGGACGCGACATGGGAGAACGTCTGCAGCACGATCACGCGGAAAATCGACTTCGACCCAGAAGAGTCCTACCTGACATACGACAGCTACTACGAGTATCTCGAGTATCAGCTGGGACCGGGACAGAACCCTGACTGGACATATACATACGATGGACAGGGCTGGGGGCGGCGTCTCTCTAGCACTGACTCAGCGGACGTCGAGACGTACACCAGGTACAAAGAAGATGGTGGCTACACGTGGGGACTCGTGGCGGAGACCGGGATCAAAGCGAGTGACCAAACGGTATCGCAGAAAGTCACGTACGACTACGTAGAGGGCGAGCAGGACCCGGATCGCTGGCTGCTCGAGACGAAGACCGAAGAGCGCGCGGAAACGGACCTTGTGACAGAGTATTCTTACTATGACACAGGCGACTACAACAGGGGCATGCTCGAAGAGGTTTTGGTCACGGAAGGCAGCCTCGGCCCC
>CAZJXV010000016.1:2962-28392 GCA_964550015.1 uncultured Verrucomicrobiota bacterium | reverse complement strand
CGGGAAGCCGCAGTGCCCCTCATGGATGTCGGCCGAGCAAAAACGCGTGTACCGGGACGCGCTTCCTTTCGACTATGATGGGAATGCTGTTTTCGCCTTCTTGAAAGAACAACTCAAGACCGACATTGCATTATACGGGAAGCTTTTTGATGATGGGCGAGTCCAAGAGCAGCCTCCTATCGGTCTTGACATGAGATTCGCCTTTTCCTGCAGCGTGCCCAAGGGGGCAATGCATCTCCGATTTTTCAAGGGGAAGAAGAACGATGCTGACGCTCTAATATGGGAGACGATGGTCGAGTCCGTTGGGGAAGATGTCCCCAAGGCCCAAAAGGACATCCCGACTTGGGTGAATGAAGCGCACCTTCTGGCGGAAGATTGGTTCTTCGCGCTGATAGAAGGGGACCTGCAGAGGAAGTTCGAGTGACGTCCGGTTACACCATAACTGAAGCGATAGCGCCCCAGGTGCGTCCCCTTTCGGGGACGTCAGTCGAGCTGGGTGTGGGAGAGGATGATGATATCCTTGACCTCCTTTGGGAGACGCTTCGCCTCCTGACGGCTGGCAAGTGGCGGCTAAGTCCGGTTCGTCTGCATGGAGACGTTTCCTCTCTGCAAGGCAGCAGTGAGCTGACGGCCGGACTTGACTCGACTTGGGCGTCTTCTCCGGAGTTCTTTCTTGATGAAATTCTGCAGCATGTGGACGATGAGAAGACCCGTTCTTTCATCGACAACGAAGGCCTGCAACTTAGTGTTGCATGGGCGTGTTCTGAGGTACGGAAGGTTCTTGGTGATGTGAGTTTCAACGTGGAACTTCTCCCCGACGATGGAGAGGACCTCCCGCAACTCGCCTTTGTGATTCATGCTTCCATGTCGCGGAAGACATTCAAGGAGGGTAAGCGTAAGCTCTACGAGAGCATGCGCGTTGACCACGTATGTCTGTACCGCTTGGCGAGCATCTTTACGGATGAAAGCCTGACGTGCTTCCAGTGTTCGCGCAAGGCCGCATTGGCGGATGAATAAGTATGGGTAAGCGCGGACCTAAACCTACGCCGACAAAGGTGCTCGAAATGCGGGGCAGTTGGCGTGCGAGTGCTCGCAGTGATGAGCCGCAGCCGGAACCCGGGAAGCCGCAGTGCCCCTCATGGATGTCGGCCGAGCAAAAACGCGTGTACCGGCGCCTGGCGCGCGGGCTCCAGGACATGGGCGTGCTCGCGAAGATCGACCGCGACGTGCTGACTCGATACACGGTAACGTTCGTTCAGTGGATGGACGCGGAGAAGGTGCTGAATGATAAGGGGCCGACGCAGAACGTTTACGGCAAGGCGGTCGACGAGGACGGGACTCCGCTGGTGATCGGTACGACGGACAGACCGGAGGTCGCGCGCAGTCTGGCGCTCGGGAATATGCTGAATAAGCTCGAAGCAAAGCTCGGGCTGTCGCCGGCGGACCGTGTCGGCCTGAAGGCCGTTGGGAAAACCGGGAAGTCGAAGCAGGGTAAGTCTCGGTTCTTTGCCGGCGGTGCGGGCGCGGCGGGGACGGGTGCGTGATGGCGGCAACGACTACCGCAACCAGGCGCGGACGCAAAGGCATGGCGGCGCGGAAAGGCAAAGCAGGAACGTCGGACGCGGGCAAGCGGTCCGCGAGATCCCGGAAGGGATCGAGTTCGAGGGCGAGTAACGGGCAGGCAAAAAAGACGCGCACGCGGGCGACGACACGGCAGGGAGTGCGAACGACGGATGCGCAGCTGCGCACGCTGAACCTGACAAAGCAGTGGGCTACAATACTGCGGCAAATCCCGATGTATGATCCGATCGCGACGGCCGAGGACTGCGTGTTCAGCCAGGAGCTGGCCCAGCGGGCGCTGGACTTTTTTCCGGAATGCCTGCACCACGTGAAGGGAACGAAGTTCGTTCAGGCCGGCGAGCCGTTCCGCCTGACTCCCTGGGAGGAGGCGGCGACGGCGAACATATTCGGGTGGGTTCGTCCGGATGGTACGCGCCGGTACCGGACCGTCTTTTTGTACATCCCGAAAAAAAACGGCAAAACCACCTGGGGCGCCGGCGTGGTGCTGTACGTGCTGGTGGGTGACGACGAGCCCGGCGCGGAGTTGTACTCGGCGGCCTCGAGCCGGGACCAGAGCAGCATTGTGTTCCAGCATGCGATGGGGATGGTGGACGCCGATCCGGAGCTGTCGAACATGCTGAAGATCTACGGGCGCCACCACGGCGGGCAGCGCAAATGTATTGAGTATGGCGCCATGGGATCGAGTTACATACCGCTGGCCGCTGAGGTGGGAGCGACCGATGGAATGAATGTGCACATGGCGATTGTGGATGAACTGCACCGGCACAAAAAGCGTGAGCTGGCGGATCTGATCGGCGAATCGACGGATGCGCGCCGGCAGCCGCTTGTGATCTATACCACCACCGCGGACAGCGCCGGCGAATCGCTGTGTAATGAGATGCTGGATTATGCCCGCAAGGTGCGTGACGGCGCGGTGAAGAACAAGGAGTTTCTGCCGATCATCTACGAGCCGACAAAGGAAGAGGCGAAACGCTGGACGGATCCGGAGGTATGGCGGAAGGTGAATCCGAGCTTTGGAGTGACGCTCGACGAAAAGGCCTTCGCGGCGAAATGTCGCCAGGCGCAGGATCGGCCGATACTGGAGAACACGTTCAAGCGGCTGCGCCTTAACATCGTTACCGAGCAGATCGATCGGTGGATTCAGGCTGACAAGTGGGAGGCTTGCTCGGGCCTGCAGAAAAACGAGACGCCGATGGAATGGCGGTTGCGGATGCTGGATGCGCTGCGTGGGTACGCGTGTTTCGGCGGGCTGGATCTGGGGAGCACGTCGGATCTGACATCGTTTGGGCTGCTGTTTGCGCATCCGGAACGGGACGGCGTATACGTGATTATCCCGTGGTTTTGGATGCCCCACGACGGTATCGCTCGCAAGGACCCGATGCACAAGGATCTCTACGCCCAGTGGTGCCGCGAGGGCTGGGTGTGGGAAACGGACGGCGACGTGGCGGACTACGATCGTATCCGCACGGACATCACCGGCGTGCAGCTCAACGGCGAGGAGTCGGATACAGAGGGTCTGGTGAATGCGTACGGCGTTCAGGAGTTGCTGGTCGACCGCGTGTTTCAGGGGGCACAGCTTTGCAGCCAGCTTTTGAGCGATGGCGTGCCGGTGACATCGATGGGACAGGGGTTCATAAGCATGGCGGCGCCGGCAAAGTATTTTGAAGAACGCGTTATCGGCGGGATGATCGAACACGGAAACAATCCGGTGCTGAACTGGATGGCGGCGAACGTGACGGTGAAGCAGGACGAGTCGGCGAACTACCGCCCGGTGAAGCCGGGGAAGAACAGCCCGTTGAAGATCGACGGGATTGTAGTAACGCTGATGTGTATCGCCGGCGCCGAGGGGCTGCTGGTTGAAGATAGCGACGACGAGGACGATTCCATTATCCTGTAGGATGTAGTAGGAGGCAGTCATGGTGCGGGTGGCAAAGCAGGTGGTGCTGTTCGGCGCGGGGATCGCGGTGAGTCTCGCGGTGTTTGTGCTGGTGATGTGGTACGGCTACGGTATGGAGCCGCAGAGCTGGCCGTGGGTGCTGGCCGTATATCCGGTGGGGATGCTGGTCGGCCATGGGATTACGATGCTCGCGCGAACCGAGCAGTAAGGAGCGCTTATGATAGGGCTGAATATCGCGACAATCGATTCCGCGGCGAGCATACTGGCGGAGCGTATGCTGGGTCCGTGGAGGGTCCGGTCGTACGACAGTATGGGTATCGGCGGGATGCCGGTGGCCGGCATACGCGTGACGAAGGATACGGCGCTGACATATTCGACGTTCTTCGCCTGTATCCGGCTTATATCGGAAACCATCCGGCTGATGCCGTTCCACGTGTTTCGCCGCGCCGGCCGGTACCGATTCCGGATGAGCTCCGGGCGAGATCCAAAGGACGTGGTCCGCGCCGATGGACTTCTGAGCAAGAAGGCGAACGAGGAAATGGGCGCCGCGACGTTCCGCGAACAGCGGATGATATGGGCCATGCTGCAGGGCAATAGCTGCTCGGAAATCGATTATACGCTTGCCGGGCTGCCCGGCGCGCTATACCCCTTCGACGATGCGACGGTCGATCTCGAGCGCGACAGCAAGGGGGCGCTCGTGTATGTCGTGAAGCGCGGGCAGGAACAGGAAAAGACGCTTCCGGCCTGGAAGGTGTTCCACCTGCGCGGGCCGTCGCCGGATGGGCTGTGGGGATGGTCGATTCCGAAGCTCGCGCGCGAGCCGCTTGCGCTGGGGCTGGCGATGCAGAGTTTCGGCGCGGCGTTCTTCGGGAACAACTGCCGGCCCGGGCTGGCGCTGAAACTGTCGCACAAGCTGAAACGGGAGCAGCGCGAAAAGTACCGCGAGGAAATCGACGGCATGCACCGGGGATCGCCGAAGGCGTACCGGACGCTGCTGCTCCAGCCGGGGATGGATCTCAAGGAGTACAAGATCTCGGCTGACGATGCACAGTTTCTGGAAAGCCGCAAATTCCAGAAAGCGGAGGTCTGCCAGTGGTTCAACATGAAGCTGCACAAGGTGGGCGAACCGGGCGAGAAGTTCAACAACATGGAGCGGCAGAATATCGAGTACATCCAGGACGCTATTCTCCCGTGGGCGTCGCGGCTGGAGGAAGAAGCGGACATGAAACTGATCGGGAAGGACCGCGCGGAGTACTACACGAAGCTGAACGCCAACCAGTTTCTGCGCGGTGACTCCCAGGCCCGCGGCAAGTGGTACGATACCATGTTCAAGATCGGCGTGTATTCGATTAACGATATCCTATCGCGCGAGGACGAAAACCCCGTCGGCCCGGCCGGCGACATGCATTTCGTGCCGATGAATATGGCGTCGCTCGACCAGGCGTATCGCGACGGCAGTACGACGCCGAAAAAAGCGTTGCCGGGAGGCGTGTCGAACGGGACGGCATCCGATACCGTTGCGTGCGCGTATCTGAAAGACGGCGCCGGCAATTGGGTCACGGGCACGGCGACGTCTGGGCCGTCGCCAGACTGGGAACGGTACAGCGCGGCTCACCGGTGCGTATTCGAGGCGGCCGCCGCGTGGCTGGTGAAAAAGGAAGCCAATGCCGCTACGCGCGCGGCCGCGAAACACGACAACGACACGGAGGCGTTCAGCGCGTGGCTGGTCGACTTTCACGAGCGCCACGCCGACGAGATGGTATCCGCGTTCTCCACGCCGGCCGACGCGCTGGCGCAGCTGGTAACGGACGGCGAGCGCTCGGAGGAGAGCGTTACGCGCGTGCATGAGGCCATAGTATCGACGTGCGCGGCGATATGCGCGGAGGCCGCCGCTGCATACCGGCACGCGTACGGCAACCTGGGCGTGCCGGCGCTGGCGGCGCAGCGTGCGGAAGATTCGGCCGGATACATTGCCGACCGGATGATGGCCTCGATTATCGCCGCGCTTCGAGGCGTGCTGTGATGGGGATGCTGTTCGAGACGGAGCTGATACGGCCGGAGCGCGTGGGATCGCTGCAGGAACTGTTGAAGGATCTGCCGCCCGATACCGCGGTGCTGAGTGCGGTTGGAGTGCTGCGGATCGCGGTGCTGACAGACGAGGAGATCGGAGAGCGACGAGTGGAAATCTCGACGGTGGCGTAATGGGACGGGTGTACGCTGATGAATCCGGAGAGCTGATGCTGGCGGAAGGGGATTACGGTATACATCCCCGTGATGGGCAGTGGTATGCTCGCCCGCCGGGAATGCATACCGGAAGTTTGCAGAATCACGCGGTGGAAGAACACGAGGATGGAACGATCACCGTTTCCCCCTCGATTCGTATCGCCGATGGCCGCGGAAAGTCGTGGTACGGATACTTGAGACGCGGTGTATGGGTCGCGGTATAGGGAGGTAATCATGCCGACGGAAAAGATGGTGCAGGACGATATGGTGGTTCGGGCGGCGCAGCATTTTCGCGAGGAGCTGGACGCGGACCTGTTCCTGGGGGTGTATCCGCTGAGCTTCGAGAAGATGCTTCACGGGGCAGGGGCGGCGGTGCGCAGCGGACGTATATCGATCGGTGTGCTGAGCGACGATACGAAGCCGGTGCCGACGTCCGGACCGGTGGCGGATCTGGAGCGGGACTGGTTTCCGATCAGCCTGGTCGACGGCCAGGCGATCGTGCAGGTGTCCGGGCCGATCTTCAAGGGCAGCAATATCCTCACCCGGCTGTATGGCGGATCGAGCACGAAAACGCTGCAGCAGATTCTGCGGCTGGCCGCGGCGGACGAGGATGTGAAGCGGATCGTGCTGTCGATCGATTCGCCGGGCGGGTCGGTGAGCGGCCTGTCGGAGCTCGGCGATACGCTCGACCGCGTACGCGCGCGCAAACCGGTGGTGTCGCACATCGACGGGCTGGGAGCATCGGCGGCGTATTACATCGCCAGCCATACCGACACGATCTACGCGGAGCGTACCGCGCTGGTGGGATCGATCGGGACGATAATGGTGATGTACGATTACGCAAAGATGTTCGAGGAGGCCGGCGTGAAGCCCGTGGTAATCGCCACGGGGCCGTACAAAGGCACGGGCGTGATGGGCACCGAGATCACGGAGGATCAGCAGACGGAGCTGCGGGAGATCGTGGACTTCTACTTCCGTGAGTTCGCCGCCACGGTGATGAAGGGCCGGTCGATGGCGAAGAAGGACTTCGACGAGCTGGCCACCGGCCGCGTGTGGGACGCACCCGCCGCGCGGAAGATGGGCCTGGTGGATCAGCTGACCACGCTGGACGGCGTGCTGGCGAAGGGGCGAAGCCGGTCGAACAGGATCAAGGCCGAGGTGGGACTGGCCGGCATTAACGGATAATAGCGGGTATTCGGGTATTGGTTTTTCGTTCGAAGGGAGGATGTATGCGGATTGCAAAGTGTGACATTGATGGCGCGGAGGTCGCTTCGGCTGTGGAGCTGACATCGCTGGGTGAGGATCTGCGCACCGAGGGCATAGAGGACCTATGTCCCCGATGTGCGGACGGCCTGCAAGCGAAGCGCGAGGAGCTCGAAGACGCGGCGGCAGAGCGGGTGAACGCGGAGTTGCGCGCCTGGCTTCGGAATCGCGCAGGGAAGCCGGCTGCCGTGGCGGCCGTCGAGGACAAGGGCGACGTCGGCGGCGAGCAGAAGGGCGACGTCGGCGGCGAGAAAAAGACCGCAAAGAAATCCTCGCAGAAAAAGGCCTCCAAGAAGTCGTAGCTGTGCTCCAGCGATCGGTCCGGGCGGTTGACGGTTTCTTGTGTCGCCGCCCGGGTCGTCTCGGTTGACGGGGAGACTATCCAGATTCTGGCTGATTTCTCCGGTTTGGATGTTTTTTTATGTTGCCGGGTCTTGACTGGCGATGTTTCGGCCGTATGCTGAGGGTGTGAGGTGTGATCTGAATGTTGTGTTTCAGAATTGCGAGGGTTGATCTGATGAGCTGGTGATAACGCGTAGTGCCGGTGCCGGAGATCTCCGCGGAGTCCGGAGTAGTCGGTATCGGTGCGAGGGTGACGGAGTGCGCGGAGTTCGTACTGAAGCCCGCGGCTGTTGAGGCCATGGTATTTTCTGGTTGAGGTTGCGCGACGCGGAGTACGGCGCGGATCTCGATTCCGACAGACACTGATTTACGCGGAGTACGTAACGCAGTCCTTTCGAATGGCTGCGTTTTTTTTGTGCACGCACCGGGAGGAGAGCAATGAACGAAAAGCTGAAGGAGCTTCGGGCGAAGATGGCGAACCTGCACGAGCAGGCGCGGGCGATAACGGACGGCGCGGGCGACCGCGACCTGACGGACGAGGAGCAGGCCTCGGTGACGAGACTGCTGGACGAATACAAGGCGGTCGAGGCCGAGGCGAACGCGCTCGAGGAGAAGGCCGCACGGCAGGCGGCGCTGCGGCAGCAGATCAGCGACGCCGGCGATACGCTGGAGAAAAGTCACGGGCGCGTGCTGGGCATGGCGCGGCCGACGGCGGACCGGCGCACGCAGGAAACCCATGCCGCAATGGACAGCTCGCGCGAGCGCGTGCTTGACGACCCGAAGGGCGGCTTCCGGGATTACGGCGAGTTCTGTAGCTCGGTGATCCTCGCGGCCACGCCGGGCGAGGCGGTGGACGAGCGGCTTCGGATTATCGATGCGGCCTACGGCCAGAACATCGACACGGGATCTGAGGGCGGCTTCCAGGCGCCGCCGGAGTTCTCGAACAAGATGATCGCGCGCATGAACCGCCGGCTGGGGCTGGCGGGCAAGGCGGACGTCGTGAGCATGACCAGCAACTACCTGCGGTTTACCGGACTGCAGGATCACGATCGCAGCACCACCGCGTACCGCTACGGCGGCGTGATCGTCTACATGGTCGGCGAAGGGAAGCAGATCACGCGCAGCACGCAGAAGACTCGCGCGATAGAGCTGAAGCTGCACAAAATGTGCGCGCTGTCGTACGCGACGTACGAGGAGATCAAGGCGGTCGCGAACATGGGCACGCGTCTGCTGGACTCGCACGGCGGCGCCCTGGGCGACACGATGGAAGAGCAAATGATGTTCGGCACCGGCGTGAACCAGCTTCAGGGCGCGTTCAACGCGCCGTGCTGCGTGTCGGTGGCGAAAGAGTCCGGCCAGGTGGCGGACACAATCGTCGCGGAGAACGTGGCGGCCCTCGAGGGCGCGCTGGCGGAGGAGAGCGAAGAGGACGCGGAGTTCTTCTACAACTCCGAGTGTTTCCCGCAGCTCCTGTTTATGAAGGTGGACATCGGCACGGGCGGCGCGCCGCTGATGACGGTCGGTCGCGGGATGGAAGGCAAGCCGTTCCGGACGATCCTCGGGCGCCCGGCGCACAAGACAAACAAGTGCGAGGCCCTCGGCGACGCGGGCGATATCTGCCTGGGCGACTTCTCGAAGTACGTCCTCGGCATGCGCGGCACGGTGGACACGGCCATGAGCGTGCACCTGCGGTTCGACTACGTCGAGACGTGTTTCCGGTCGATCGTGGAAGTGGACGGCCAGCCGTACTACGAGCAGGCGCTGACGCCGCGCAAGGGCGCGAGCGGCCGTACGGTAAGCCCGTTCGTCAAGGTGGCGGAGCGGGCCTGAGTAGCAAGGCCATAACGAAAGGAGTTTGACATGGGTGAAAACGCAAGGTGTCTCGAGAGGATGCAGATCGTCCCCGGCCAGGCCGCGGGCCCGGCCGACATCAACGGCGCCGGTATTACCGGCGATTACGTTTCGTTCAAAAACTATCGCCGCTGCCTGGTGCTGGTGTACGCCGGCGACGGCAGCGCCGGCGGCGACCTGCAGGTGGACCTGTACCAGGCCACCGACGTTTCCGGCACGGACGCGAAGGTGCTGAACGCCCTCGAGACGGAACGGATCTTCACGAAGCAGCACGCCAGCACGTTCGCCGGCGTGGAGCAGTGGACGAAGGAAACGCAGGCGACCGCGGACCAGCAGTACACGGACGCCACCTCGGGCGAGCAGGTGAACCTGTGGGGCCTCGAGGTGAAGGCCGAGGACCTGGACGCGGACAACGACTTCGACTGCATGCGGGCGGACGTTGCCGACCCGTCGGCGGCGAAGGTGGTGGGGCTGCTGTACATCCTCATGGACCCGAAATACCCGAGCGCGCCGGAGCTGATGCTGTCGGCGATCGTGGACTAACCATTTCGGCGGCGGGGTCCGGCTGCCGCGTCGCGGCGCCGGGCCCGCCGCTCTATCCGGATTATCCGGGGAAGGAGTAGTAGATGGCGGATCGAAGAGGCAAAACAGCGCTGTTCGCGAAGTGGCTGGGCGGCAGCCTGGTGATTGCGGATCAGCTTCGCACCACGGGGACCATTCTGTTCGTGCATTCGGGGACGGGCACGGACGACAGCGCGCACGGGTACAACCCGGACACGCCGCTGGCGACGATCGACTACGCCGTCGCGAAATGCACGGCGAGCAAGGGCGATATCATCGTGGCGATGCCCGGGCATGCGGAGACCGTATCGGCGGCCGCGGGCCTGGCGCTGGACGTTGCGGGCATTACGGTGCTGGGGCTCGGCAGCGGATCGCTGCAGCCGACCGTCACGCTGGATACGGTGGACACGGCCGACGTGGACGTGGACACCGCGAACATTACCGTGGAGAACCTCCATTTCCGTGCGAACTGCGCGGATATCGCCGCGGCGATCGACGTGAACGCGGACGATTTCACGTTGCGCAAGTGCCGGTTCTCCGAAGTGGCGACGAACATGAACGCGAAGATCTGGGTGCAGGACGCCGCCGCGGGCGGGTCCGACCGGATCACCATCGAGGACTGCCACGTGGTGGCGCTCGACGCGGCCAATACGCACTTCGTCAACTTCGCCGGCACGGGTACCGGGCACCGGGTGCGCCGGAACGTGCTGATAGGCAACTGGGGCACGATGGCGATCGGCGGCGCGGGCGTGGTGACGAACGTGGAGATCTCCGACAACAAGATCTCGAACGCGGCCACGGACAACGACTCGTGCATCAACCTGGCCGCGGCGGCGACGGGCGTGGTGATGGGCAACAAGTGCTGCGGCGGCGCGGCGCAGGCCAACGGCATTACCGCGCAGGGCTGCGCGCTGTGTGAGAACTACTACGGCGTCGTCGGCGAGGACCTGAACGGCATCCTGGAGCCGATCGCAACGTAATCCTGTTTCCCCGGGAGGGACACGCGCGCACGCCGTGCCCCTCCCACCCTCTTGAAAGGAGAGCGTATGCTGGCGAAACAAAAAGCCGACGCGGTCGAGCTTCTGGCGGAAACCACTACGGCCGCCGGCGCCGTGACGGATACCGGCGACGAGGTGGCCCTGCCGGGGATGGTGAACGGTATCGTATTTGTCCTGGACGTCACGGCCGCGGCAACGGACAACGCGGACACCCTGGACGTAACCGTGCAAACGCTGCTGGACGGTACGAACTGGGTGGACGTGGTCGCCTTTACGCAGTGCGCGGGCGACGGCGGCGCGAAGCGGCACGTGGCGAAAGTGCTGGCCGGTGCCGCGGAGAGCATGTTCGCGGATACCACGCTGGCCGCCGGCAACGTGCGCAACCTGCTGGGCGACAAATGGCGGGTGAGCTACGCGCAGGCCGACGCGGACAGCGACGGGACGTTCACCTTTTCCGTGGTCGCCATGCCGATGTAAGGAGGCCTCGCGTGGGCATTGTTACGGAGCGGGTGACCGCGCCCGAGGTGGAGCCGGTCGACGTCGGTACGGCGAAGGCGCATATGCACGTCACCGCGTCCGTCGAGGCACAGGATACTCTTATCGGCTCGCTCATCACCGCGGCACGGCGCAAAGCGGAAGCCGAGCTCGGCCGCGCGCTGATTACGCAGACCTGGAAGCTGTACCTCGATACGTTTCCGGGAAACCTCGGCATCATCAAGCTGCCGTATGCGCCGCTGCAGTCCGTTACGCACATCAAGTACTACGACGAGGAGAGCGTGCAGCAGACGATGGACGCCGAGGACTACCAGGTGGACACCAAGGACGAGCCCGGGCGGATCAAGCCGGAGGAGGACGTTACCTGGCCCAGCGTGCACGCGTGGAAGTTCAATCCGATCGAGATCCAGTACATCGCCGGCTACGGCGACAGCCCGGACGACGTGCCGGAGGAAATCCGCCAGGCCATGCTGCTGATGATCGCGCACTGGTTCGAAAACCGCGAGGACGTGGTGCTGTCGGGATCTCCGCAGCAGGTACCGAAGGCGGCGGAGTACCTGTTGAGCACCTGCGAGATACCGGGGCTGTAATGCGCGCGGGACTGCTACGCAACCGGATAGAGATACAGCGCGCCGACGTGCGCCGCGATGCCAACGGCCAGCCCTCGCGGCTGTGGACCACCATCGCCAACGTATGGGCGGCCGTGGAACCGCTGCGCGGCGCCGAACGGTTCGAGGCGCACGCGCAGCACGCGCAGATATCCCACAAGGTGCGCCTGCGGTTCGATCCGGACGTCGCCGTTACCACGCAGCACCGACTGCTGTTCGGCACGCGGATCTTCCACGTAGAGTCCGTGGCGAACCTGTTTGAACGCGATCGCACGCTGGAACTGATGTGCCGGGAGGAGGTGTGATGATCGACGTGCGCGTTGACTTCGACCAGGCAACGGTGCGCAAGCTGAAACACGCCGTGACCGTGCTTCCGGAAAAGGTGTTCCGCCGGGTTACCGGCAGCGCCGCCAGCTACGCCATAACGCCGGTGGCCAAGGACATGAAGCGCGATTACCCGGGCATTGTCGGGGAGCATGTGAAGAAGAAGCGCAAAATGCTCAATCGCGTCAAGGGCGTGAGAGTTACCGTGGGACCGGAGCGCAAGACCATACTGGTGCCGACGGCATCCGGGAAGATGGTAAAGAAAGACCCGGCCGCTATCGGCCGGTGGTACGAGGAGGGCACCGCCGCGCACCTCATAAGCGCGCGGTTCAAGGGCGGCGGCATGAAGATCGGGCCGGTGGTGATTGCCGGCACGGTGAAGCACCCGGGCGCGGCGCCGCATCCGGTAGGCAAACAGGCATATCTCCGGCACCGGCGCACGGTGCTGTATCGAATGACGGACAAGCTGCTGCGCGGGATCGATAAGCAGGTGAAAAAGCTGGCGGTAGGATCGTAGGAAGGAGGGCTCCGTGGAGCAGGCAATGGCCGTACTGGGGATGGTGACGGACAACTGGGAACTTATTGTCGCGGTAATCGCGGCGGCGTTCGGCGTGGGCGTAAGCCTGCGGAATCGGCAGTGGTCGAAGGCGGCCGAGGCGCTGGCGTATCTGGGGCATATTGCGTACTCGGCGATCGACGAGGCGCACGATCAGACGGGCAGTGAGGACGTCAAGGGAATCAAAACGCGCGTGAGCGACGCGGTAACGAAGATGGCCGGCGCCGTGCCCGCGCTGACGGAGGCGGAAGGCGTGGTGATGGCCCGGGTGGATCCGGACCCGGCGGTTCCGCCCGTCAAACGATTCTGGCGCCGGTTTCTCGCCGGCGAGAACTTCGCGGGCGTGGCCGCACGCGTTGCGGCCCGGGCGGCGCTGGACAAAATAACGAGATAACGGAAAGGAGCTGACCATGGGAGTGGTGAAGGGAATCAAGACGAGCGAAACGCTGCTGGTACCGGCGGTACCCAGCTGCATCGGCCGCGAACAGGGAGCCGGCATACCGCTGTGCGATCTGGACGAAAAGGCCCTCGAGGCGATCGGCAAGCAGTACACGACTGATCTCCTGGCGAAGCGCGCCGCGATGATCGAAAAGCGCAAGGCATCCGCCCCCGCGGACGGGAAGTAAGACATGACCATCCGGCCGGAGGAGATCCAGGGACTGCGCAAGGACATCACGGAGCTTACCGTGGTGGTATCCAGCCAGCGCACCAGCGTGACGTCGCTACAGCGGTCCGTGGAGATCCTTTCCGGGTCGGTGTCGGATCTCGGAAAAACCGTTGCCGTGCTTGAGGACCGCCATCGCGCGTTCCAGGCGCCGGAACGGCCGTGTATCGAGCTGGCCGGCCACCTGAAGGAACACAACGAGGACCGCCGCATAGCGAAAACGGCGGAAGCCAACGCACGGGCCGGCGCCTGGTATGGCGGGATCGCGCATATCGTTGTAACCTTGATCCTCGCCGCCGCCGGCGCCGCCGGAGCGGCCTGGTTGTTCGTCTCGATGATGAACCAGGGGGGAGCTCCATGATTACCGTGGAAACCGCCGTGCGCCAGATTCTAATATCGGACACGGACGTTGCGGCGGAACTGGCCGGGAACATTTACCCGGACGCCGCGCCGCAAAACATCGTGGACGCCGACCCGTCGAAGTTCCGGCCGTACGCCGTGTACGAGATTATTGCCGACGCGGCCGAGCATCACATCGCCGCGTCGTCGGGCCTGGCGTATGCCGTGCTGCGGTATACATCCGTGTCGATGAATGCCACGGAGGCGCGTGCCATCAGCGAGGCCATTCGCGAGGCCCTCGACGGCTATTCCGGCGTGGTAACGGTGGGCGCGGAAACCCTGGCCATAGAGGTGATTACCATCGAGCGCACCCGCAGGAATTACGCACCGCCGCGCGACGCCGGCGCGGCGGGCACGTACATGATGATTCAAGAAATGCAGATCGGGTACCAGCAGTCGGTACCCGTGTTCAGTTAACGAAAGGAGGTAACGTATGGCGATAACGGCGAAGGACGGCCACGGCACCACCATTACGTTCGGCACCAGCGGGTTCGCCGCGAAGCTGATCGACGTGGAAGGGCCGGGCCAGAGCAGGGTGAAGATCGACTGCACCACCATGGACTCCGAGACGGTGGAGTACCTGGAGGCGGCGATCGTGGACGGCGGCGACGTGAATATCACGGTGCAGTATCTCGGCAGCGACGATCCCCCGATAGACGGGGCGACGGAAGCCATTACCATCGACTGGGCCGGTACGGGCACGGGTCACAAGACCTCGTTTAACGGGTTCATGACGAACTTCACCCCGCGCGCGGCGAGCCGCGAACGCATGACCGCCACCGCCACGCTGGCCGTTGCCGGTGCGGTAAGTGCGGCGCAGTCGTAAGGGGGGGGGCGACCGCATGGCATCCGAAACGGGCAAGTGCGTAATGGAGGCGCCGCCGGAACCTGCCGAGGGCCTCGACGAGAGCACCGACGATACCATGGTGCTCGGCGCCGCCGAGATCCTCAACATGCAGGATCTGGGCGTGGTGCTGGTGGACGTCCCCGAATGGGGCGGCCAGGTATTCGTGCGGCAGATCTCCGGTACGGAGCGCGACGAGTTCGAGGCGCGGCAGCAGTGGCGCAATCGTCAGTGTGCCTGCGCCGACGATACGGAAGAGGCCGCCGTGGATCGGCTGAACAACTTCCGCGCCCGCGTGGCGGCGCTTACCCTGGCCGATTCGAAGGGCAAGGCGCTGTTTACCGAGGAGCAGGTGGAGGCGCTGGGAGAGAAAAACGGCGCGGCGCTCGATCGCGTATTCGACGTCGCGTGCCGGATGAACGGGCTGTACCAGGCGGATATCGAGGACCTGGTAAAAAACTCAGGGAGCGGCCGGAACGCCGATTCTGGTTCCGCCTCAGCATAGCGCTGGGCATTCCGGTCGCCGAGTTACAGGAGCGGGTATCGTCCCGCGAGTTCGCGGAGTACATGGCGTACGATCGGCTCGAGCCGTTCGGCGCCGCGCATGCGGATCTGCGCAGCGGCGTGCAGACGGCGCATCTGATATCTGCGCTGGTGGGGACGAGCGGCGAGACGTTCCGTCCCCGGGATTTTATGCCGGTGTCATACGAGGACGTCGGCACGACCGTGGGCGACGATAATGGTGGCTGGGAGCGGCCGCGGAAACCGGTAGCCGTAATGAAAGCGGTTGTCGAGGCGGCCATACGGGCCGCGGAGAAGAAAAAGGAGGCGAAGACATAATATGTCGACCATCGGCAGGATTGCGGTAACGCTGACGGCCAACGCCGCGAAATTCGAGGCGGGCATGGCGAAGGGACGCAAGTCCATCGACCGGTTCGTGCGCGGCAGCGCCATGCGGCAGCTTCGTCGACTGCCCGCCGTGTTTGCCGCCGCCGGCGCCGGCGCAGCCGTGGGGCTGGCCATGCTGACGCGCAGCAGCATGAAAAGCATCGACAATACAGCGAAACTCAGCGATCGCCTCGATATCGCTACCGAGCGGCTCACCGGGCTGCAGTACGCGGCGGAAATAACAGGCGCGGGAACGGAAACCCTTAACAAGGGCCTGCAATACATGGAGAAGGGTCTCGGCGAAGCCGCACAGGGTATCGGCGAAGCGAAGTACGCGCTCGACGCGCTCGGGATAAGCGCGGACAGCCTGAAGGGGCTCTCCACCGATCAGAAGTTCTACGCGATAGCCGACGCCATTTCTCGCGTGGAAGACACCTCCACCCGGGCGTTCGTCGCGCAGAAGATGTTCGGGCGAGCCGGGCTCGCCCTGATTAACATGCTGTCCGGCGGCAGCCGAGCCCTGCAGCAGTATCAGACCGACGCTGACAATCTCGGCATTACCTTCAACCGGATCGATGCCGGGAAAGTCGAGCAAGCGAACGATTCCCTTCATCGGCTCGGTCAGGTAAGCGTGGGCGTCGGTAACGTACTCGCAACGGCAGTCTCCCCCATCATCACCGACGTCGCCGAACGGCTGATTCGGTTTGGTACCGAGGGCGAAGGCGCCGTCGGCAAGGTGAGTGCCGCGTTCGGCGGGCTTCTCGATGTGGTAACGAAGGTCAAGGACGGCATGGATTTTCTCGGCAGCATCGGCAACCGCGTGAAGCAGGGATTCGCCCAGGGGTATTCATGGTGGGAGAAATACACCCCGCTGGGCCGGCTGAAATCCGCCGTATACGGATCGGACGCGGAACTGATGGACAAGTACGCCGAGCACGCCGGCGCGAAGGCGAAAGAGGCTTGGGATCGTATCGGATCGAAAAACGCGGCAGCCGTGGACGACTACATCAAGAAAGCAAACAAGAAAGCCGAAGCCGCGGCGAAGGCGACTACCGGCCAGGCCGCGGCCGCCGGCGCGGGTGTTAATCTGTCGGGCGGAGGATCGCCCGCCGGGAAAACCCAGACCGCCATGATTATCAACCGCAGTCTCATGGGCATTACGCCGCATAACGGCGCCGCGAAGATCATCAATACGCGCACCGCGCAGCTCGACACCACCAACCAACTCCTGGCGCGCATCGAACATAAACTCGGCGGCGCCCCGGTGGTGGGATAGGGGGGACAATGGATCCACGAGACATACAGCTGCCGAAAGGCATGGTGCTGATTCTTAACGGCAAGGATGAGAAGGCGAAGAAGGAAGCGTGGGCCGACATCATCAATTTTGCAGAGCCCGACAATGTGCTAAATCTCGGGGGACGATATGTGGTGACGTATCGGGTGTGCACGTTTAATGGAAAGCCGAAATCGACAAGCCGATCGTTCCATTCAAAGACCTATGCAGACTATTTCATTGCGCTCCTCGGGGAACGGGGAGCGACAGTGGAGAGCGGGCCGGAGTTAAAAGTGGATCTTATCGATCCGAGAGTAGCGGGGATGCATCTGGTGAACGCATACGGTTCGATTGAAGAAGCTGTCCGAGGGGTGGAATAGTGGCCACGGCTTATTACTACGCAGACACCGATGCTCCCGGAGGAGGAGATGGATCGATCGGAAGCCCTTGGACGTGGGCGGAAGCGAAGGCGGCCGACGATGCCGGCGTGGTGGTTCCTGGGGATATCGTATACATAAAGGGTTCGTCTGTTCTAAGCCTTTCCGCCCAAACATTTGCGCAAGCCGGCACGAACCACAACTGGATTGAATGGAGAGGATACACTACGACTCCGGGAGATGGGGGTTTGTGTTATTTGAAGTTTAACGGCACCCCCGGCAATCATTTGTTGACGCTCCCGAGCGTTCCGTATCGCGGATTTAGAAACTTCGATCTCGATGGGAACGGAACCGCGAACAGACTTATCAGTACGAACAACGTATTCAGCCTCTACAATTGCAGGCTGCACGATTGTACAGGATATGCCGCCTATCGGTACGGCTCGATTTTTCGGTGTGAGTTTGACACGATCCAGTACACCGGAGGATCGGGGGCGCTGATCGGATGCAAGGTGAACAACGGCAACGGGAGCGCCGGCTCGGATTCGATTTTCGGGTGCATATTCAAGGGCACCAACATCGCGGTCGGATACCCGAGACTGCTGATGAATAGCATCATTGATGCTGCGGGTAACGGTACGCAGCTCTACCTGCAGGGCGGCCAAAACGCGATGAACATCATTATTGTCAACGTTGCAAGCGGGCAGCGTGCCATAAATTTCTCGGATTCTCCTGTCGACACCTTGGAGTCGTTCGCGGCGAACATAAACTTCTGGAATTGCGACACCCTGTCGAACGCTGACAGTAAGATCCTTGGGTACACGCAAATCAATCCGATGTTCAAGGACGCGGACAATTTCGATTATCGCATAACGAATCCGAATCTGCGCGGAGCCGGTTTGTCGAAGGTTGGGCTCTTGACGGAGACGATCGACTACGAGGGTACCCCCGGCATCGATCAGGTCGCCATCACCCTCCCCGACGACGGCAAGGTGCTCACCAGCGTAACGGCCTTCGGTTGGGACGCGGACCCGGACGTCGGCGAGTACGTTCCGGCGGCAACCACCGATGTGCGGGACGGCGTGACCTTCGGCGACGAGGCCGCGGAGGAGGGCGACGTGGTGTTGCCGCCGGAAAACAAGGTGGAGTTGAACGAGGGGTACGGATCGGGCGGAACGGAGAAAACGGGCAGCGCGGTATTCTCCGTGCGCTCGGAGATGATGCTGGAGGTTTCCAGCGATCCTATAGAAGCGATTGTAGAGGTGGCATGATGCTCAAGGTTACCGGGATACAGGGTGAGGCTCAGACGCGCGTGATGACTGTAACCGACAAAAAGGGTTCCGGCCCGCTCACCACGCGCACGGGCGATACGGAGGGAACGGCAACGCTGGCCGCCGATCACGGAATAGAAACGGGCGATACCGTTATCGTCACGTGGGACGGAGGCCTGCGCGAGAACGTGACGGTGGGTACGGTGAGCGGATCGAGCGTGGAGCTGACGGACAGCGGCAGCGGCGATACGTACCCGGCGCAGGACACGGTTATCACCGTTATGCGCACCGTCAACATATCCGGCGCTACGATATCTTTGTGGGCGAAGCGCCGCCTGGACGCGAGCACGGACTACGTATTCACCAAGGCCGACGATGATTTCACGTGCCCGTACGACAGCAAGAATTACAATGCGTCGGTGGTGTTCACCAGGGAGGACAACGCGTTTCGCGGTACGGTGTACGTTATCGTGCAGTTCGAGATAGCCGCGGACAACGTGAAGAAGCTCATTTTTGAGTACGAACTGACTCCGAGCCCGGAGGCGTAGCATGGCGGTTTCCGCGAAAATCGATTTGATCGAGGACCTGACTGCGCAGGAGCATTTGGGCGTGGTAACGGCGCTTACGCGGCGGGCGCTGGTGATCGGGTTAACGGATATGGACGTGGGGATTATCGCCAGCGCGCTGGCGTATTTGGATACGCAGGGATATACGTACGGCAGCACGCCGGAGGATTATCCGAACCTGAAGTTGTCGAACAGAGATCCGGCCGTTCACCCGCGCGACAATACCAAGGCGTACGTAACGCTTTCGTACGTGCATTTTTCACAATACGAGGGGCAGCTGATTATCGGGGGGGACGAGGGACTGACGTCGCGAACGGCGTATTATGAACATCGGTCGAACCTGGAGCGATTGCGCACGAATAAATCGAAGTACACGTATATCACCGGCGAGGAAACGCCGGCGAACGAGGGCGATGATATCTTGTCCGTTACGTACACCTATCCGGCGGCGTCGAAGGAAAGCCCGGGCCAGGCAGGGAAGACAGTGACGCAGGCGGCGGAGATCGACGTGGATATGGATCGCGGGGAGATACGGCTTGTCGGGTTGATACGCCAGGATTGGCCGGAAAAGTTTGTGAAATTGATGCGCGGCCGCGTGAATTATACGAGCTGGTTCGAGGGTGGCCCGCGAACGTGGAAGATTGTCGACGTTGGGTATTTTCCTTTTGATATCGATTCCACACCGATCACGTACAAGTTCGAATTGCTCTTCCGGCATAGGCCTGAAGGATGGGACCCGACGGCGGTATTTGTTGATCCGGTAACGGGCCGGCCGCCGAAGGACGTAAACGAGGGCGTGAACTACGGCGTGGCGATGAAAACGGTGGAGTTCGATCGGCCGGCGGAATTTAACGATCTCCTGAAGTACGTCGGGCCGGAGGCCTGAAATGGGGAAGATCCTCGTTGACAGATGGCGCCGGGGTGCTCCGCTGACCGCGAACCGGCTGAACGATCTCGAACAGCGTGTGCCGCCGCCGGCGGCGGGCGGTGATGTGCTGTACGGTCCGTCCGTGGCGGCCGTAGGCACGGGGCGGCGGACGACGATCATGCCGGTGGGGTCCGCTCCTCGCGGCCTCGGCGCCATCATCCAGCCGTTCGCCGTGCGCGATGTGGAGGACGATTACCTGGTGTGCCGTGTGTACTATCCGGCGGACGATTCTATTGATTCTGTCGACATCCCGGTCGCGAAGCCGTACCTGATGCGCAAAACGCCGCTGGATGGTGTCGAAATGGACTTCGACCAGGGCGCGAATCCGGTGCAGACGATAACGCATACGTACGATACGTACCGCCGTCGCGAGGCGGACGATGGCGCGGATACGGAATACCAGGTGCCCACGGGGGATTACGTCACCGATGTGAACAACGCCGGCCGCGGGGAGATTATTCTGGCAGTACAGATCCCGGCGTTGGTGGTAATGCCGGTTTCGTACGTGACGTCGGCCACCTGGCAGGCGGATACGCGCTACGCGGTGGGTGCTCGGGTACAGCCGACGTCGCCGGCGGCGGCGCCGAACGAAAACCTGTTCTACCAGTGCGTGGACGTGCGCACCAAAATGGTGAACGGCGAAAAGGTGCTCGGTACGTCCGGGTCTACGGAACCGGCCTGGCCGACCACGCTGTACGAAACGATTGTGGACGCGGAATGCGTGTGGATCTGCCAGCGTTTTTTGATTGAATGGCAGGACCTGAATACCGCCGGCCGCTACTGGGGAAAGGAATCGTAAATGTGCGCGCTGCAGGTACGCGATAATTCCGGCCTTCAGGCGTTCGTCAATTCCGGTCTGCAGGTGCGCGGCCAGGCCGGCGGCGGGCTGTTTTCGATTGGCGACCTGAGCGGTGCGATGGCGGACCGGACGGAGAAGTACTCGTATACGGCAGACTCCTGGGCGGTGGTGCACGATATGCTGCAGGATTGGGAGTGGGGCGCGGCTGTCGGGGTGGGCACGAAGGCGTACGCGGAGAACGATTATCGCGGATATCTGGACGAGTACGATCCGGCGGCGGATGATTGGACGGCGCGCACCGCCCGCGCGGGTGGGGTGGTGCGGCGCTCGGCCGCGGCGGAGATCTCCGGGGACCTGTACGTGTCGTGCGGAGAGCGGCCGGGGTGGAGCGATACGGTGCGCGACACGGACGCGTACGATCCGGCGACGGATTCCTGGGACGGCGGGATTACGGAGGCTCCCGCACCGGCGCGTTCGTGTTTGGCGGCGGCGTCCCTCGATGGGGAGCTGTATATCTACGGGGGCAATACGCTGTACATCTACGGGCAGGCCTTGCCGACGCGCAAGGCGGCATGTGTGGCCGCCTGCGACCGGTACACGCCGCTGGGGGATTCGTGGGCGGCGATGCACGATATGCTGGCCGCGCGCGATTCCGTGTGTGGGTCGGCGATACGAGACAAGGCCTACGTATACGGCGGCTTCGGCTCGAACGGGAGCTGGTCGGACTTCGACGACTGCGACGAGTACGATCCGGCGTCGGACGGTTGGACGGCAAAGCATGCGATGACCTTCCGGAAGTACGACGCGGCCGCCTCCACGGTAAAGGGGCGCGGCGTGGTGCACGGGGGGTGGACGTACAGCGGGCCGAAGCACGGGGAGTGTGATGCGTATCTGCCGAGTACGGATACCTGGGACAGTCGCGACGGATATGACTCGCGCATGCGGCACGGTTCGGCGGCAGCGTAGGGAGGAACCCATGGAACAGTACATCACCCTTGACGTGCTGATGGCCGACAACCGCCGGTGCCATTCTGATTTTCAGATGGATTACTTCATCACGAGCCGGGCGGGCGGCCGCACGCTGTACGGCCAGTACAAGCAGGCCTTACGGGAATTGCACAAGCGCATGCGTGCGCTGGAGAGCGTTGAATACGAGCAGGCGGAGCTGCAGTGCGATGCGGAGGACCTCCGGAGCCGCTGGTGTTTCACGGCCCGGGCGCGCCGGCGGCGGAACCTGAAGCTGCGCATGCTGCGTGCGCGCGAGGAAGACCTGCGCGCACGCCGGAAAGACACGTGGCGCGAGCTGGACCGTTTTTTGTGGCAGTGCCGTCGATTCAAGGAACACCTCGGGGATCTCCCGGAGCCGCGCCGCGCCGCGCTGGAACGGCAACTGTGGGCGGACCGGATACGGGTGCGCGCAGGGTTGGAGAAGATCGCCGGGGACGCATACTCCATGGAAACGCTGGAAATGCTGCTGGCGCTGCCGCCGGCGATGCGTATGAAGATGATCGAGGAATTGAACCGTCCGCAGGACCTGGTCGACCGGCTGCAGGTTGACGACGGGCCGCATTATCTCCTGGAAGACGGCGACGAACGCGGAGGGCGGCATGTCGATAGCCTTTGACGGCATCGAACAGATAGGGGGCACGCGGTGGCGCTACACCTGGACGGCCACCACGAGCCCGTACCGGGTGTACTACCGCGGCGAGCTGCGCGAGACCGTAACGGACACGGAATACACTATCGCCGCGTCGGACGCGTCGAGCGAACCTCCGGTGATAGAGGTGCTGGACGCGTCCGATACGGACCCGCCGGAGATGCTGAAATATCCGCCGCGCCTGGCGCTGCAATGGCGCGGCGTGGAAGGCGCCGCCGCGTACCTGCTGTACCGGTACGAGGATACCGCGTGGGTGCACCGCGCCACAGTGCTCGAAAGCGGCCGCGGATATTACGAGCACGTTACCGACGTGGTGGACGATCTGTCGATCGCCGACTGGGCGGTATACGCGGTGAGCGCGAAGGATAACTCGTCGTATCCGGTGGAGGTAAGCGGACGCATAGTGCGTAATCCGGATCCGCCGGAGGTGACAATGACGTACGACAAACCGAACAGCGAAATAGATATCGTGGTGGCATGATGGCGGACGAAAAACGCAACGCGGACAGCCTGGGCATATACCTCACGGGTGCCGGACACGACGGCGGATCGCAGCCGGACCCGGGGCACAGCCTGGGGGAGTATCGCTCGCTTACGGAGGCGGCTACGCTGGGCGTGCGCGTGGCGGACCCGATAGCGCCGCTGGTTATCGAGCGCGCGTTGCCGGCTATCGGCGAGGGCGTGGGATACCTCCGCGGGGATCTCTCCGGGCACGTGTACTACACGCCGCCGGGAGGCGTGCAGAGTGCCGCCTACACGATCGCCGACGGGGAAACCAAGCTCCTGGAGCCGGCCGATCCGGACGAGGCCATACGAGTGTCGCGCACCGGAGGCCTTACCCTGTACGGCAGTATGTCGCTTACGTTCGTCGAGCACGTCGGCGCAGTGTTCGCCGGGCCGGATCTCAGCAACACGGAGCGCGTTGCCGGTGCGGACAAGTATCGCGGGGTGATGCTGCGGGCGCACGGCATAGAGGGCGTTATCAACGTGGCGCTGTGGATAGCCACGCTGGGCACGCAGCGCGTGTCCGACGGCGGCCAGCTCGGCGCGGCGGGTACGGGCACCATCACCACCACGGGCAGCTTCGCCGACTGGCCGGACGTGGGCTTCTGCCGGGTGTGCGACAACACCGGCACGCTGCGGGAAATCGTGTACTACTCGGAGCGCACCGCTACCGTGCTGACGATATCCGACGCCGCTCACCGGGGGCTGCTGGGCACGTCGCCGGCGGCGGGCGCTGCAACGGATACGGTGGACGCGGTACCGGGCATCCGGATCGCCCTCGAGGCGCCGGACGCGGCCGGGAAGATCCAGACGATTGCCGACGAGGATACCGCGCCCGGCGGCGTATCGTGGAGCACGGGCATTACGGAGAGTACGGGGCTTTCCATCCCCGTTATATCGCCGGCGAAGAATTACGGGCTGTGGATACATCGGCAGTTCCCCGCCGGCGGCGAGGCCGCGGCGGAGCTGCGCAATGCAATCGATATTTCTTTTTACGGAGCCAGACAAGCGGGGTGATACATGGCAGGTGAAAACAGATTCTACGGGTGGGGCACGGGCCAGGCCCACACGCACACGGTAAGCGAGGTGACGGACCTGGACGCCGACCTGGCGAACCTGACGGCGGCCGAGGTGGATCAGCTCCTCAATATCGACACCACCACTATCTCCGGCGCGCAGTGGGGATACCTGGGCGGGCTGGACCAGGCCTTGGACGTTGGCGCTGACGTGGACCATAACGACATGCACCTCACCGGCGACCTGGTGGTGGACGGTACGATTACCGGCACGGCGTCCGGGCTCGACCATGGTGCGCTGCTGGGTCTGGCCGACGACGATCACACGCAGTACATCCTGGCAGCCGGCGGCCGCGCGTTTGCCGGTAACCAGAGTATGGGGTCCAACAAAATCACCAACCTGGCCACGCCGGTGGACGGCAGCGACGCGGCGACCAAGGATTACGTGGACTCCCTCCTGCAGGGCCTCGACTGGCAGGAATCCGTACTCGATCGGTACGATCCCTCCGGCGGGCTCCCCGGCGGACCGGGTACCGGCGATAGATACATTGCCACCGCCACGGCCAACGGGTGGACCGCGGACTACATCTACGAGTACAACGGCGCGAGCTGGGACGAAACCGTGCCGAACGAAGGAGCGTGCTCTCGCGTGGAGGATGAAGACCGGCAGTATGTGTATAACGGCACTGCGTGGGTAACGTTCGGCTCCACGGTGGACCACGGAGCTATCGGCGGCTTGGGCGACGACGATCACACACAGTATCTCTTGGCCTCCGGCGCTCGTGCGCTGGCCGGTAATCTGGACATGGGCGGCAACCAGGTAACCAACGTGGGTAACGTGGACGGCGTGGACGTGTCCGCGCTGAAATCCGACGTGGACGGGTTCCCGGACGAGCTGAAAAACCTGGTTACCGCCGAGATACAGCAGCTCGAAAACATCGGAGCGGTTACCGTGTCGTCGGCACAGTGGGGATACCTCGGTGCGCTCGACCAGGGCGTATCGACTACCGATACGGTTCAGTTCGCCGGGTTTACCGTTTCCGGCAAGCTGATACAGTTCGGGGCAAACGCGCCGGGCGAAAGTTGGGACAGCGCGTACGATGTGATTGAGATCGGCGGCAATTCCGCTATCGTTTCCAGCGACGCCGCCGGCGCCGGCAAGCTGACGATGTACATGCAGAATGCATATCTCGCCAGCGGGCCGTCGTTCAAGCGCCAGGATGCGGACGAGGCCTCGGCGTATAAACAGTCCGGGGGAATCCATCAGTTTCTCGTCGCCGGTTACGGCACCGCCGACAGTGTGATCTCCTGGACGACGGCGATGGAGATCGACGAGAACGCGCTGGTGACGCTGGCGGATGATCTGAATGTGGGTGGGGATGTTGATATAACAGGATCGCTCGAAGTGACGGGAAATATCGGGGTGGGGTGTACAGCGAGTTATGGTGTGGATATCAATACATCAAACGGGAATACACAGCGGTGGACTGACACTAATGCTGGTACCATGGGGGTTAATTGGATAACCATTCACGCCGGAGATGA
>CAZJXV010000016.1:0-2952 GCA_964550015.1 uncultured Verrucomicrobiota bacterium | reverse complement strand
GATAATATCTGGGAACATGATATTTATGGACAGGACGATGCAGATGCACAGGTGCACTATGCCCGGACGTTTGTCGAATGCTCATCGGTAGGGGCTGGTTCTGAGTCTGCTGATTGGTACTGGTATTTGATTGATAATGGGGGCATGAACTTCGCGATGGTGCTGGACTCAGGGGGTACGCTGTCGATTGACGGATCATACAACACGCATTCCCCGGCTATTGGAATTGATGATCCTACGCCGGACGATTACCTGGATTGGGCACTGGCCGATGCATTGAAGCCGGTGAAACCCTATCGCGGAATATGGAAAGTATCTGGGGAGAATGTAAAACAGAAGGCGCTGGGTATAAATAGCCGCGACGAAGAAAACGCCCTCTACGCGAAAAGCATTGACAAAATAGCGATAGGTACAGCGCGGTGGGCGCAGGATGCACGGGAACGGATGAGGCTGGCCGACACCGAACGCACCGCGATGCAGGCCCGAATAAAGAAACTGGAAACGGAAGTGGCGGCGCTGAAGGCCGCGAAAAACTAACAGGAGGAGCACATGGCGAAGAAAAAAGCACGGCGCGGGCTGCGTGTGGACGGCAAGCCGGCACGGCGTACCGTGGTGAACGCGCGGGACAAGAAACGCATGCAGAAATGGTTCGGCATGCGCCGGAAGCTGGAAGGCGCCATGCGGGAGCTGCGCGGCCGGATCGACGAGGTGATCCGCGACTACACTCGCAAGGGAGAGCAGCTGCAGCATTACGACATCGACACCGGCGAGATGGTGTACGTGCAGATACCGAAGCCGGCAAAGAAGGCCCGGCCGGAAAAGGATGAGAAACCGAAGGAGACGAAGGGAGGCAAGTAATGGCCGGAGTACGAGGAATAGCGGCGCTTACCAACAGCGAGGCGCTCGGCGCCGCGGCGGCTGAAACCGTGCTGCAGCTTGTGGCGGCGGCGAACCACCGCGCGCTCGTGGTGGAGTGGGACATCAGTTTCAACGGCCAGGTGACCACGGACGAGCCGGTGGTGGTGGAGCTGCTGCGGCAGACGTCGGCCGGTACCAGCTCGAGCCTGACGATCAACAAAGAAAACGAGGCGGACGACGAAACCATTCAGACCACCGCCCTGCAGGATTTCTCCGCTGAGCCCACGGGAACCACCGTGATCCGCCGGTACTATGTCCACCCGCAGCGCGGGTATGCATGGGCCGCCGGCGGCGACGTGAAGCCGATTCCGATTATCGGCGGCAGCCGCCTGGGCTGGCGGGTAACTGCTCCGGCCGCGGTGGACTGCGCCATTACGGCGGTGTTCGAGGAGTAGCCCGTGACCGTGCAGTTCGCGGATATGCCGCGCCGGGTACTGCGCGCGCGGCCCTCGCCGGCGAGCCGTCCGCGCATCGGCCGCCGCGGCGGTTTCGTATCGCCCACGTGGATACGATACGAGCAGCCGGTATCCGGTGTGTACCGCGTGGAGGGCGTGGGGCAGTACGAGCTGTACGTGGGAGTGGACGCCAACCCGGACTTCACCGCCGCGCCCGCGCAAACGTCCGCGGTGAAAACGTTTTCCTACGCCGTCACGCCGCCGGGGGCGGGCACGAAGGAATACCGCCTGTGCCTGCGATACCGCAGCGCGTACAGCGTGATCTCCCTCAACCAGTACAACCGCCGTTTTACGCTCGACGCCGCCGGCGACCTGGTGGTGCCCGATCCGTCCGGGCCCGAGGACCTCGCCCTGATCGAAACGGGCAGCCTGTACCTGCGCGTTACGGCCGTGTACCTGTTGCGCACCGCCGACGGTGCCGACGCGGCCGACTGCTGGGATATCTACGCCACGACGGAAGTGGACCCCGTGCCCGGGGTGGACTCTCCCACCAGTGTGGCCATGCCTTCCGGCTACGGCCCCGTGGGGTTGAGTTATCGTATCGGCCCGTATTCCTTCGGCGACGAGGTACACGTGATAGTGCGCTGTCGTCGATCGAGCGACGACGCCGACGACGGCAACACCGATGCCGTCGTCCATATTATGGAGAG
The DNA here is from genome assembly GCA_964550015.1 of uncultured Verrucomicrobiota bacterium. GTDB lineage: Bacteria > Auribacterota > JABMQX01 > JAFGEW01 > JAFGEW01 > CAZJXV01. The sequence continues at coordinate 929 of CAZJXV010000016.1, read as the reverse complement.
CCGCCTGGATTCGCCGGAGATGGTGGCGGCGTTCTGATTCGCCTTGCGCATCGTAAACGTGTTCGTCCTACCGTGAACCAATAATCGCGCAAGATGTCGCGAGGCTCATTCGTCCATATAGCGGACAATAAAATTTTTTTTAACCCTCGGATCGGGCTGTATCCGCTGTGTCTGGTGGCACTTACGTCGCGCAAGCTCCGCGCCACACAAAAGGGGCGTCAGACGGGGGCTTGACAACCGATCGCAAGGGAGTACACTATTGGCAGATGATGGACAGGAGGTACCACATGGATCACGACGCGACCAGGACCCCGGAGAGGATAGAGACCTACCACGGCCTCCGTCCATCATCGCCTCCGGGGCCCGGTCATCAGGAGGTGCGGTGATGTTGGAGGTGACTACGTATCGGATCATCGAGGATATCGGGGGATACTATTTGAGCGACGCCAGGCTCGGCTATGCCGATTGCCGGGGGACGGCGCACCCGTCGCGTCGAGCGGCGATAGCGGCTCTGCGATGCGAGGTCGAACAGAGCGGGGAGCCGATGAGGTATCTATCTCCGGCCGGTCGTGCGGTGTCCATTAAGCTCGGGTGAGGGCTTGAAAGGATGGGTTTCTTTTTCTGGAGGAGGTGTAAGGATGGCGGAAAAACTACTGCACGAGTTCGCCTGTTGGTGCGCGGAACGCGCTCTGCAGATGGCAAAGATCGACGACGTGCGCTACTGGCAGGCTATCGCTGTCAAGCGCAAGTGGCTGCGCGGCGAGGCCTCGGACGCGCAGCTCGCTGCTGCGAAGGCTGCTGCGAAGGCTGCTGCGAAGGCTGCTGCGTGGGCTGAATGGTTTCGCACAGCGCGTTCCGCGCACCTACAGTGGGATCCTGCGAAGGATGCTGCGTGGGCTGCTGCGAAGGATTCTGCGAGGGATTCTGCG
>CAZJXV010000015.1:0-28616 GCA_964550015.1 uncultured Verrucomicrobiota bacterium | reverse complement strand
AGGCGAGAACGTTTTCCAATGGGTCCTACTTCTATTACCCGCCCTGGGGCCGCTACATCGAGCTGGTGCACCGGCGCGGGCCGGATGGCAAACGCTACTGTGTGATCGTTCACTATGGCTGGCGCGATGCGCGCATCGAGACGTGGCTGGATCCGGATGACTACTGCATTCACGCCATCGTGCGGCCCGGGACGGAGAACCGGGTTGAGAAGCCGGTGACGGAACTCTTCGAGGGCGTCGTCTTTGACGCCCCGGTTGACGACGCGATTTTCGACATCGATGGCGACGGCTTTGAGAGACTGAAGCAATGGATAGCCGAGCGCGAGAGCGCGCGTACAAACTAGTCCTCGCCCTCGTCGTCACGTTCGGCCTGGCGGCGCTGCCGATTTATTGGACGACGCGGCTGTGGGGCTTCGACAGGCTGGTGGGGCCGCGCAACGCGCACGCCTACATGCTGCTCGTCGCCGGGATCGCGCTGACGTGCTACAACCCGGCGGCCTTCGGCGTTGCGCTCGGCCGGCACAAGCGTGCATGGTGGCTCTACGCTCTCGGATTCGGCTTCCTCGTCGTGTACGTGCCCGCTTTCAAGCTGATGGACCCTTTCTACCAGCCCCGGCCCGGCTGGATCGGCCTGTTCACCATCGGGCCGCTTGCCGAGGAGCTCATCTTCCGCGGCTTCCTCTTCGCCGTCCTCGTGGACCTCGCGGGCGACCGCTACGACCCGAAGAAGCTGCTCACTGCGCCCGTCATCTGGAACGGCGTGCTGTTCGGCCTGTGGCACCTCGGCCCGCTGTACAAGGCCGCGATCGAGGGCGTCACCGCCGAGTTGTGGCAGGTCCCCGTCCGCGTCGTCGTCACCGGCCTCGGCGGCCTCTATCTCGCGGCGCTGCGCGAGAAGACCGGCTCCATCCTCGGCCCTACCCTCCTCCACATGCTCTTCAACCTGCTCGCCGGCTGGTAGGAGGATCTCTCGCAGAGACGCAGAGCCCGCGGAGATGGGGTATGAGGTTTTTCCTCTGCGGGCTCCGCGTCTCTGCGAGAGACTCCTTTCCTGCCTGTGCAAATCGGTGCTGCGCTGCTACAATTCTCCCATGGAGCCGGAAGCCCCCAAGCCGAGGAAACCCCGCCGCTGGGTCAAGTCGCTCATCGTCCTCCTCATCGGCCTCGCCTACCTCGGCGGCGTCTATGTGCTGGTTCCTGAATTGCGGATCAGCTCGAGGCATCGCTACGAGCCGCCCGATCGAAGCTCAGAAGGCGGCGTGGACGAGCACAGGGCGGCCTTTGACCGCGTTCGCGAGCGTCTCGCCCGGGGTGGTGCCCGGTTCGAGCGACTGCGTGTCTCGGCCAAGCTGACGTGGCTCGATGCCGAGGGAGAAGAATGGCGCGTGGCCGACGCAACCCTTGTTCTTGAGAGGCCTGATAAGATGAGATTCCTCATTGAGAGCGGGGACTGGTTGGATGTGTGCATTCGAAACGGCGCCCGTGTTTGGGTCTTCAGCTCCGATGCGACAGGCGTCTCCTTGAGAGCGCATGCGGCCGACGCGAATGCCTGGTGGTGCCTGCTGGACGCGCTCCGGATTCGAGGGTCTGTCGTTTTTGCCCCGGCCTTTGAAAGTATGTTCCCTTTACTCGGACTGCGCGGCGTGGTCGTCTTCTATCCGTATGTCTGTCCGCAGGCCTTGGGCGATGTGTGGCGGGAGCCGATCCTCGGTGGGACGCCCCGAGTGAGTGCCAGCCGGGAAGAGATGCTCGACGGGCGGCACTGTGAGGTCGTGCGGGTTGAGTCCGCCACCTACACGTGCGATCTCTGGGTTGTGAAGGGCGAAGACCTGCTTCTCAAGACCGAGTATTACTGGCACCTCGGGCGCGCAACAGACAGCCGCCGCCCCGTACGGAAGTTGGCTGGGATCAGATGCGTCCTGACGGATCTAGAGGACGATCCAGTCCTCGATGAGGCACTCTTTGACGCTCTTCCGACCGCCCGGGAGTTTTCTGAGCGGGCGTTGAAGCGAGTGGTTGAAGACCTGGAAGAACCGGCCGCGGAAGAGGCGGGCTCCGGTGCGGAGCGAGAGCCCGACGATTCGCTTGAAGAAGTCTGGACGGAGGACAGGGAGTGATGAGCACGGACGCGCTTGCTCGGCCGGGCCTCATTTCTCCTCGCTATCGGTTGTACGGGTGGGTCCTGCTGCTCATCGTGTGTACCCCTGGCTTGCCGCACCTCTTCTGGGAGTTCCGACACATCGGCCTGTGGCCTCCGGTCCCAACGTGGCTTATGACATGTCTGTTTGTTTTGCTCATCACATTCTGGTCGCCCGACGCCTTTGGCTTGCGGTCGGGCAACCACCGCAAGGTGTGGTGGATATACGTGCTCTCGGCGCTCTTTTGGCTCGCGTACGTGTTCCTTGGCCGTTCGTTGATCCCCGGCGAGCTCCAGGAAGGGCTTGGCTCCCCGGACGCCTACCTGGTTGCGCCGTTCCGGGAGGAATTACTGTTCCGCGGCTTCATGTACGGCGTGCTCGTGGACATGTACCCATCGAGCGAGGCCTCACGGAAGTGGATCTCAAGGCCCGTGCTGTTCACGGCAATCCTTTTCGGCCTATGGCACCTGGGCTGGATCGGTTCCATCGGCTGGGGCTGGGGTCTGGCTCAGGTCGGCGGCACTTTCCTTGCCGGGCTCGTGATGGGCTACGTGCGGCGTCGGAGCGGCAGCGTCCTCGGGCCGTTCATAATGCACGCCGTCGGCAACTTCATCGTCGGCCTGTAGGAAGGCCTCTCGCAGAGACGCAAAGAACGCAGAGGTGCGGTTTCAGCTTCTTCCTCTGCGTTCTTTGCGTCTCTGCGAGAGATGATTCCTCTCTGTACCTCATCTGTGAAATCTGTGGCTTATTTCTCCTCGACGCGCCGTGACTCGTAGAGGTCTGGGTCCGGCCCGCGCTTGGTGAACAGGCCGCGGACGGCGTAGAGCAGCGCGGCCACGCCGCAGCCGTCGCCCACGACCAGCAGCGGCCACCAGTACGTGAGGTCCGCCTCCGTCTTCATGCCCGTCGTCGGGAACCCGTTCGTGAAGAACGACACGAAGATGAGCGTGAACCCGCCCAGCAACAGTACCCAGAACCACAGGCCGAACCTGACCCGGTGCCCCTCGTTCTCGCAGTGCAGGAACAGCACGCCCGCCGTCGTCATGAGCACCGCCACGCTTACCGGCGCGTACACCGGGCCCGTCATCTGGCCCGGGATCAGGAACAGCACGTCCCACGTGCCGAGCGAGGCCGGCCACGCGATGAACACCTTGAGCCACACGTAGTAGAAGATGTCCCAGACGCCGAACGCGATCAGCACCGCCGCCCACCACTGCGCCCGCGTGCGCGCCACCGCAAACGCCAGCCCGAGGAACATCACCATCGTCGCCAGTTCGCGCCCGACCTCGATCCTCAGGAGCTGCCGCGTCTCTGCGCTGAGTGCTCCGGTCCAGAGCGGTGGGAAGAGCGAGTCGCCGATCTCCCAGACGGCGCGCAGGTACACGACGACGGCCGACTCGAGGTAGGCCATCGCCACGGCGAAGAGCGCCACCGGCCACACCTGACGAATGAGCTTTTGCACGGAAGGTTTCATGTCGCGGTTGCCCCTTGCGTTCCCTTGCCTGGCACCGTTACACCTTCCAACGCAGTCTGGCCGGGACGGTTTCGCTTTTCAACACCCTTCCCAAGGGCCTTCTCGAGAATCCGCTCCCCTACCCCCGGGCAAAGCAAGGCCCCGGGCGCCCGCCCGGGGCCGCTTCATGAAGCTCTATCTTAGAGCCATGGCTCGTTCTGTCTATCCAGGCAGATGACGAAGGCGTACCCGGCTACTCGTCTCCGTTGTCGCCTCCGTCTTCGCCGCCGTTGTCCTTCTTCGGCTCCTCGCCATTCTTCTTCTCGCCGCAGCCGCCGATCGTCACAACACCGATGAAGGCGCCCAGACAGAGCAGAATCAGAAGTCTCTTCAACATCTCGTCCTCACCTCCTCTCCTGACAGTTCTAACTCGGGTCTCAAAAGCTCGTTCAAGAAGCTCGGGGGCCGAGCCCCGTCAATCGTCCGATTCAAGTCCCTTGCTGTCAAGGTAAATAGCGGTGATGCCTCGACGTTGGCGAGAACTCTAGCAACGCCCCTCCGACGCCGCAAGGTCTTTTTTTCGGTGCTCCGGGCCGGCCCAGCGGGCCAACTCTCGATGCCGCCACGATGGGATAACGCCCTTGCGGACAAGGTGCTTGACTTTGCGCCGGACCCGCGGCTAGGTTTCCTCCTCACTCATACTGTCTGAGCAACCACAGGCGCGACGATGACAGACTTCACACTGGCTGTCAACCTCTGTTTTGTGCGCAAGCGCTGGACCGATCCGGCCGACTGGGCACGCCTCGTCCACGACGAGCTCGGCCTGGACGTCGTCGAGTTCTGCTCCGATCTGCTCGATCCTTTGCTGGTGAGCGAGCCGGCGCGCACGCGCCTGGCCCACGAGACCCGCGCCGCCTTCGGCGAGGCCGGTGTCGCCATCAACGATTACTACACGGGCGTCATCACCCACTGCCTCAACCTGCTCAGCCACCCCGAGGAGGCGCTGCGCGCCGACGGCATGCGCTGGTGTACGGCGGCGGCCGATCTCGCCCTGGAGCTGGGCACCCGGATGATCGGCGGGCATTTCGACACGATCCCCGTGCCGGACTGGTCGGACCCGGTGCGCAACGCGGCCGCCGTGGATCGGCTCGTCGCCTCGATGCAGGCCGTCGCCCGCTACGGCGCGGCGCGCGGCCTCGAGGCCGTGCTCTGGGAGCAGATGTACACGCCGAGCGAGGTACCCCACACGATCGACGAGGCGCGCGAGCTCCACGCGCGTGTCAATGACGGCGCCGCCCTGCCGGTGCATCTCACCCTCGACGTCGGCCACGCCTGCAACTTGCACTACCCGCACGCCGAGCGTGACCGCGACCCCTACGCGTGGCTCGAGACCCTTGCACACGTCTCGCCCGTTATCCACATCCAGCAGACCGACGGCACGTCGAGCCACCATTGGCCTTTCACCGACGAGTACAATGCCCGCGGCATCATCGAGGCCGAGCGCGTCCTCGAGGCCGTCGAGCGCAGCGGCTCGGCCGCCAACACGCTCACCTTCGAGATCTTCCACTCGCTCGGCCAGACCGAGCAGACGGTGCTCGACGACCACAAACGCTCCGTCGAGTACTGGCGTCGCGCCCTCGCCCGCTGGTGAGGAGTATGTCACGCAAAGGCGCCAAGACCGCAAAGAAGAAGAGAACTTTGCGCCCTTTGCGCCTTTGCGTGAGACAGTTCCTAGAAGAGTGCCAGGAACGGGGTGGGCAACGCGGCGACGAACCGCAGCGCCATCGTCGAGAGCAGCCCCTTCCGGACGAAGAAGAGCGCGTACCCGATCGCCAGCACGAGCTTGACGGCGATGATGGCGGCAAACTGCCACGGCGGCACGCTCACGTCCGAGTGCGCGGCGAACCGCAGCATCGCGTTGGCTCCCACCACCACGTTGAACAGCGCTGAAGTCAGTACGCTCGGCCAGATCCTGCGCGAGAGCCGGAAGGCGATCGCGAAGATGCCCCACCGGCAGATGACTTCCTCGAACGATGCAACGAACACCGGCTGAAACAGGTTGCGCCTGCCGAGCAGCGGCTTGTACAGCGTCGGCTCGAGCACGACAAAGGTCAGCACGGCCAGCGCGGCGCCCACCGGCACGATGAGGACGAGATCGCGCTTGAGCCGCCGCCACGTGCCGAACCCGGCGAGGCGCCCTCCCCTCGCCCACGCAAAGCCCGCCGTCGCCGAGATGAACAGCGCCACAAATATGCCGAGCACGTCGAGGGCAAACCGCGGCGCCGGACTCGCGCCACCGAGTTGCGCCTCGACGAATTCGCCCCGTACGACGAGGTACTCGTACGCGAGGTAGACGGCGGTCGCCAGCGTCGCCACGAGCGCGAGCCGCAGCCCGCGCACAACGTTCTCCTCTTTGACAAAGTCCCGCACGCGTCGCCCCCTACGGTTCGATGACGACCTCGTTGCCGAGGCTCAGCAGCAGGAAGAGCTCCTCGATGTCCTTGTTCGACAGCGCCACGCACCCGGCGGTCCAGTCGGTCCCCGTGCCGGCGCCGTGCAGGCCGATCTCGCCGCCGAGCCGCGTGTCCCACGGCGGGCGGGCGCGCGCGGCGGCGGCCGCAACGATCGCCTCGTGCTGTGCGCGCGTGATCTGCCCGGCGCGCAGGCCGCGGTCGGCGTCGGCCTCGTTCGGGTAGCTCAGGCCCAGGAAGAGGTGGTACCGGCTGCGCTCGTTCTTCGTGCACACGTAGTAGGCCCCCTCGGGCGTGCAGCCGTCGCCTTCCTTGCGCTTGGGGTCGGTCGGGTTGGTGCCGAGCGCGATCCGATAGGCCTTGGCAAGCCGGTCGCCGTCGAAGAGCTCGAGCCTGCGCGCGGCCTTGTGCACGACGACGCGCGCGCGCTCGAGCGGAAAGGCCCCGCCGTCGGCCCGCGCGACCGCCTCGGCCCGGTCTCGCACCGCCTGCGACGGCAGCCAGGGGCGGCGCAGCCACGGATGGTACAGCCACAACAGGGCACACACCCCGAGGAGAACCACGGCCACACTGGCGAACCACACAATGCTCATCGCGGGCAGGCGTCGCTTTCTCGTCGAGAACATCGGACGAGTCTCCCACTCGCGGCCGTCGGCGTCAATACAAAAGCCTTGCCGCGGCAACTCTCCTGGCCCAAAATGGGTTATAGGAAGTGGAGGCGATGACCGTGCGCGAACGCGGCGTGGTGATAGAGGTCAAGGATGGCCGGGCGCTCGTCGAGGTGACGCCGGCCGAGGGATGCGGCAAGGGCTGCTCGTGCAGCGCGGTCGAGGGCAACGCGGGCCTGCGGCGCGTCGAGCTCGATGCGCCCGAGGGTCTCCGCCCCGGCTCGGTGGTCACGCTCGAGGTGAGCTCCGGCCACGTCGTCGCCTCGAGCGCCGTGGTCTTCCTGGTGCCGCCGGCGTTCTTTGTCCTGGGCGCGGTGGCGAGCAAGCCGCTGCTTGCGGCCACGGGCATCGGCATGAATCCCGACCTCGGCATGATGCTCTTTGGCGCCGTGGCGTTCCTGGTCGGGCTGGCGGGGGCGCTGGTCTTCTCGAGGCGCGGGGCGAAACGCAACTGGCTCCAGCCGCGCATCGTCGAGGTGCTTGAGCGCACGTCCTGAACGGCTTTTCACGACAGAGGGGAACGGGGAATGCGCCGACGGCTCTGGTGGGTACCGGCGGGCATCGTCTTGCTTGCGCTCGGGCTGGGCTGTGGCGGCGCGCGGGCGCCGGACGAGCACGCTGAGGCGGAAGAAGAACCTGAAGGCAACCGTGTTCAGGAGAGCCAGCCGTACGCGTGGGGATCGGGCCCGGTCTGCATTGACCCGGGCCACGGCGGGCGCGACACCGGGACCGTCGGCAGCGACGGCGCCGTAGAGAAAGAGATCGCGCTCGACGTCGCGCGCCGCGTCCAGCAGGGGCTCGAAGCCGCCGGCGCCCCCGTGGTCATGACGCGCACCGACGACGTCTTCGTGACGCTGGCGCGCCGGGCGGCGATCTGCAACGAGGCGCACGCGGGCCTCTTTGTCAGCATCCATGTCAACGGCTACCACACGCCGGACGCGCACGGCTTCGAGGTGTACTACTTGGGTGACGGCTCGTTGCCCGAAGCAGGCCGGGCCGCCGAGGCCGTCCGGCGCGCGCTGGGCGAGACGCTCGATACGCGTGACCGCGGCGTGCGCCAGGCCGACTTCTCGGTGCTCTCGGCCACGCACTGTCCCGCCGTCCTCGTCGAGGTCGGGTATCTGTCGAACCCCGACGAGCGCGACCAGCTCATGCGCGACGCCTACCGGCAAGCGATTGCCGACGCGATCGTGGCCGGCATCCTCGCGTTCGGCACGGACACCGGGGGGACCCCGCACGAGGAGCAGCCATGAGCGGCAACGCGAGGCCCATCGGCATCTTCGATTCCGGCCTCGGGGGCCTGACGGTTTTTCGGGCGATTCGCGAGCAGATGCCGGACGAGTCGTTGGTCTATTTCGGCGATACCGCACGCGTGCCCTACGGGACCAAGTCGGCCGAGACGGTGACGCGCTTCTCGCGCGAGATCATCGAGTTCCTCGTCGGGTGCGACGTCAAGGCCGTGGTGGCGGCGTGCAACTCGGCCTCGGCCTTGGCGCTGCGCGCGCTTCAGGCGGCGTACCCGCTGCCGATCGTCGGCGTGATCCAGCCGGGCGCCGCGCTCGCTGTCGCGCTGTCCACGTCGCGGCGTATCGGCGTGATCGGCACGCGCGCCACGATCAACAGCGGCGCCTACGAGCGGGCGATCGCCGCGCGCGAGCCGGGCGCGACCGTGCTGGGGCGCGCGTGCCCACTCTTCGTCAGCCTCGTCGAGGAAGGCTGGACGGACACCCCCGCCACGCGCCTGATCGCCGAGACGTATCTGGCGCCGCTGCGCGGCCGGGTGGATGTCGTTGTGCTCGGCTGCACGCATTACCCGTTGCTCAAACCGCTCATCGCCGAGCTGATGGGGCCCGAGACGGCCCTGGTGGACTCGGCCGAGAGCTGCGCACACGAACTCGCGCGCGTGCTCGACGAGCACGAGCTTCGCGCGCCCCCGCACGCCGGGGCCGGGGAGCGTTTCTACGTCTCCGACGCGCCGGAGATGTTTGCCGAACTCGGCGCGCGTTTCCTCGGGCGGCCGGTGGACGGCGTGCGGCGCGTGCCCGAGCCGGCCGGGGCGCAGGAATAGGAGGCCGCATGTACGCGATCACCGTGCGCGCGCGCTTCAAGGCCACCCACAGCGTGCAGATCGGCACCCGCCCGCGCGAGGCCCCCCACAGCCACGACTGGCTCGTCGAGGTGGAGGTCGGCGCGCACGAGCTCGACGGCGACGGCCTTGTCATGGACTTCCACGCGCTCGAGCGACTCCTGGAGGAGTGCCTCAGCGACTTCCAGGGCGCGCTGCTCGATGAGCTTGGCGATTTCGCGCCGTCGAGCCCGACGGCCGAGAACGTCGCCCGCGCCGTCTTTAGCCGGCTCCAGGCGCGGCTGCCCGACGAGCGCTGCGCCCTCGTGCGCGTGACTGTCTGGGAGACCGAAAGCTGCGGCGCGACGTATCGCCCCGACCGGCGCGCCTAGAGGCCGCAGCGGCGGCGGTACGCGGTGAGCGTGTTACGCATGAGCATCGCGATGGTCATTGGCCCTACCCCACCCGGCACCGGCGTGATCTTCGAGGCGACCTCGACGACGGCGTCGAAGTCGACGTCGCCCACGAGCCGGTAGCCGCGTTTCGCCGAGGCATCCTCGACGCGGTTGACGCCCACGTCGATGACGACCGCGCCCGGGCGTACCATGTCGGCCGTCACGAACCGGGCCCGGCCGATGGCGGCGACGAGGATGTCGGCCGTGCGCGCGATCTCGGCGAGGTGGCGCGTGCGCGAGTGGCAGACGGTGACCGTGGCGTCCGCGCCGTCGGCCTTCTGCATGAGCAGGGCCGCGAGCGGCTTGCCCACGATCGTGCTGCGGCCGACGATCACGACGTGGGCGCCGCGCGTCTCGACGCCGCTGCGCGCGAGGAGCTCCTGCACGCCGGCGGGCGTGCACGAGACAAAGGTCGGCTCGCCGATGAGCAGCTTGCCGACGTTGACGGGATGAAAGCCGTCCACGTCCTTGTCGGGACTGATGAGGTTGACCACCTCGTGCTCGTCGAGGTGCGGCGGGAGCGGGCTCTGCACGAGGATGGCGTCCACGGCGTCGTCGTCGTTGAGCGAGCGCACGAGGCCGAGCACGGTGTCGCGGTCGGTCGAGGCGTCGAGGTCGTGGGCGATCGAGGTGATGCCGAGCGCCGCGCACGTCTTGCGCTTGCCGCGGACGTAGGAGGCGGAGGCGGGATCGTCGCCGACAAGGACCACCGCGAGACCGGGCGGCCGGCCGGCCTGCGGCACCAGGGTCTCGAGGGCGCTCTTGACCTCCTGCTTGATCGTGTCCGAGATCGCCTTGCCGTCAATGAGCGTTGCCGTCATCCGTGCGCCTCCGTTGTGGGTCGGGGTCCGAGCCCGTGGCGGCAGTGTGGTGTGGGTGCGGGGGAGCTGACAAGGGAAAAGAGAACGGCTCGCGCGAGACGGCTAGCGCGAATACTCAAAGCTCTTCGGATGCGAGATCCACCAGCGGCGGACGCCGTCCCAGCTCAGGTACGCAAGGGCTTCCTCCTCGGAGGCAAAGCGGCGCCCCGCCACGTGGCCGTCGAGGAAGAGGATGTTGGTGTAGTAAGGCCGCTTGTTGGCAGCGCTGGTGGCGCCGAAGTGCCAGTGCGCCCAGAAGTCGCTCGTGAGCAAGTACCGCTCCGGGCCTATCTTGTCGACGCTGTTGAAGGAGACGGGGTTGGCCCCGTGCAGCGGCCCGGATTGGTCGGAGACATAGCCCGGTGCCCCGATCTCGCTGTAGCAGGACGAGTTGTAAAGCATGCTCTGGCCCCAGTCCTCGAAGCAACTCAGGCCGGGCTTGGTGGGGTAGAAACTCTGCCCCGCGCTGCCGTTGTCGGCCGGGCAGCGCGCATCGTCCCCAGTGACCGCGATAGTCTCGAGGAAATGGTGCAGCGACGGGACGCCGGTGGAAGGCTGGAACCAGCGCTTCGGGTGGGTTCGCGCTTCCGGGCCCGTGACGATGTAGGGGATCAGGGGATCGCCGGGGTCCGAATACGCTTGGATCGCCAGGAAGATGCTGCGCTGCTGCGAGGCGCAGCGTATGGCGAGCGCGCGCTTCTTGACGATGATGAGCGCGGGCGCGAGCAGGGCGAGGATCATGCCGATGATGGACATGACGAAGAGAAGCTCGACGAGAGTAAAGCCCTGCTTGCGCTTCATGGTTCGGTCGCCCTCCGATAACGGGCACACAGCGACCACACACGGGTGTCCCCGACTATAGTATAGTAGAGCACACCGCCACGGTGTTGTCAAGCAAAAACCGCTGGGTTCCAAGGAAATCCTTCGGCCGGGGGTGCGGGTTCGGGGGCGGGACTGGACCCGGTAAGACCGAGTGTGATAATGTGCCGCGGAGGGCGTGAGGGGAGGGCGAAAAGAAAGCGAAACGTTCCACGTGGAACATTTGCCGGTGGTGGCTCAATGCAGCGGTACCCGCTACGATTCCGGTCGATCCTGAAGGAACGCGTCTGGGGAGGACGTGCGCTGGAAACCGTCCTGGGCCGACGCCTCCCTCCTGGCATGAAGGTCGGCGAGGCCTGGGAGATCGTGGATCGCCCGCCCGATACCTCCGTGGCCGAGAACGGACCCCTTGCCGGACGCACTCTCCACGAACTCTGCGCCGGATACGGCCGTGATCTGCTCGGCGACAACGCGGCCGATCCGGAGCGCTTTCCCTTGATCGTCAAACTCCTCGATCCCAACGACCGGCTCAGTGTTCAGGTTCATCCCACCGCCCGTTACGTCGAGCGCCACCCGGAGGCGGACGCGACGAAGAACGAGATGTGGTTCGTCCTGCACGCGGAACCAGGAGCGCGGATTGTCCAGGGCCTCAAGGAGGGGGTCACGGTCGAGGAACTCAGGGCGGAGCTGGCGCGGGGAAAGCTCGAGCCGCTGCTGCGCTTCGTGCCCGTCGAGGCCGGCAAGTTCTACTACATCCCCAGCGGCCTCGTTCATGCGCTGCTGCCCGGAAGCCTGATGGTCGAGATCCAGCAGAACTCCGACACGACCTTCCGGCTCTACGACTGGGGACGGCCCGGCCTCGACGGCCAGCCCAGAAGGCTTCACGTGGCGGAGGCCGTTGAGACGGTCGAAATCTTCCTGGCGGAGCCGGGGGTAGGGGAGCACGAGGAACTTGGCCCGGCCCAACTGGCCGACGGCGTCGAGCGTGCTGGTGGGCTGGCCTGCCCCTCTTTTCGCGTGGAGGCACTGCAGGTGCCGCCTGGGACGGCCCGGGTTGCGCTTGATCCCCGCTCCTTCACCGTTCTGGTGACGGTGCAAGGACGTTTGACGGCGGCCTGTGCCGGGGGTGAGGCGACCGCGGCGGATCTTGGGCCTGGCGATTCGGTGCTGGTGCCTGCGGGGGTTGAGGCACTTCAGGTGGGCACGACTGACGGGGCTTTGGCGCTTAGGACGACTCTACCTCGTCCGAGCGAGGCCACGGGCTGAACTGGTCGGTCTGCAGGTTGAGCTTACTCATCTGGTAGCGAAGGGCGTGGCGGGACAGCCCCAGGTACTTGGCGGCGTTGGAGAAGTGGCCCCGGCTGCGGTCGAAGGCCCGCTTGATCAGCTCCTGCTCGAACGCGTCCACGGCGTCCTTGTAGTTGCCGTGCTGCTCGAGGAAACCCTCCAGGTCGCCCGCAGGCCGCTGCCACTGGAGTAGGTTCTCCCGGATTGTGCCCGCCTCCAGCACGTTGGTATTGGAGAAGATAACGGCCCGTTCGATAAGGTTCTCGAGCTCGCGGATGTTCCCCGGCCAGTGATAGTCGGTGAGCACGGCGAGCGCCTCGTCGGTGATGCCAGTGATCTTCTTGCCGATCGAGTAGTTGTACTGGCGGATGAAGTGCTCGGCCAGCAGCGGGATATCCTCGCGGCGCTCGCGCAGCGACGGGATCCTGATGTTGATCACGTTGATGCGGAAGTACAGGTCCTCCCTGAACTCGCCCTTGCGGATGGCCTCGGCGAGCTCCTTGTTGGTGGCGGCCAGGACGCGTACGTTGACGCGCCGCGGCTTGGTCTCGCCGATTCGGTTGAATTCGCGCTCCTGGAGCACGCGGAGGATCTTCGCCTGGAGCGGCAGGCTCATGTCGCCGATCTCATCGAGGAAGATCGTCCCCCCGTCGGCCTCCTCGAACTGGCCCTTCTTGTCGGCAACCGCGTCGGTGAAGGCGCCTTTCTTGTGACCGAAGAGCTCCGACTCGAGCAAGGTGTCGGGGATGGCGGCGCAGTTGACGATGACAAACGGCTGGCTGGCCCGGTCGCCCAGGTAGTGGAGGGCCTTGGCGATCAGTTCCTTGCCCGTGCCGCTCTGGCCGGCGATGAGCACGCTCGCCGGGGTCGAGGCGACGCGGCGCACCACGTCGAGGATTTCTGTGATCTGGGGGCTCCGGCCGACGATCTGTGAGACGTCGAAGTCCTTGGCCAGGCGCTCCTTGAGGCGGATGTTCTCCTTGGTCTTGCGTGCGTGGTCCACGATGTTGCGCACGTCGTGGAGGATCTGCTCCGGGTCGAAGGGCTTGGTGATGTAGTCGTAGGCGCCGGCGCGGAGCGCCTTGACGGCAAGCTCCATCGTGCCGTAGGCGGTGATCATCACGATGGGCAGGTCCGGGTCGCGTGTGTGCAGCTCCTGGAGCAGCTCGAAGCCGTCTATCCCGGGCATCTTCGCGTCGGTGATGACGAGCAGGATTGAGTCGTCGAACGCGTTGAGGGCGCTCCGGCCGTCCTCGGCGAGTGCGACGTCGTATCCTTCGTCGCTGAGGATGTCGCGGAGCGACTCCCGCATGTTGGCTTCGTCGTCGACGACGAGAATGCGCTCTTTAGTCATCGCGGATCCCTACTGCTTTGCCCGGGCGGTGCGGGTGGGCAGCCTCGCGGTGACGCAGCTTCCCTTGTCCAGGCGGCTCTCGACGGAGACGGAGCCGCCGTAGGCCTGGGCGATGCTGTTGACAATGCTGAGCCCGAGCCCGGAGCCGGTGCTTTTCGTTGTGAAGAACGAGTCGAACACCTTGGGCAAGTTCTCCTCGGAAATGCCTTTGCCGGTGTCGGCGATCGACACCTCGATGAACCCATCGTCGCTGTAATCGGTTCCGACGGTGATCTTACCAAGGGAGTCGATCGCTTCGCAAGCGTTGAGCAGCAAGTTCGACATCATCGTGCGGAACTGCGTCCGGTCAATGAGCAGGCGAGGCAGGTGGCGCGCGTACGCCTTGGCGATGACGATCCGGCGGCTCCCGATCTCGTTCCTGAGGTCCTCGAGGGCCTCGTCGAGGACGGCGTTAACGTTGACGCGGTCGATCTTGCCGTCGGCGAGCTTCGCGTAGCCGAGCAAGTCCATGATGATTTTGTCGGACCGCTGGATCTCGGACGCGATGATGTCCACCTGCTTGCGGAGCTTGGGGCCGAGCGTCTCGTCTCGCTTCAGGATGAAGGCGGCGTTGGTCATGATGGCGAGGGGGTTCTTGAGTTCGTGCGCGACGCTCGTAGCGATCAGCGCGGCGAGGTTGAGTTTTTCGGTGCGGATCACGCGTTCCTGGTCCTCGCCGAGGGCGCGCAACCGCATGCGGATCACCATGTTGCCGCCCCAGCAGCCGGCTCCGGCCATGACGAGGATGACGATGTTCAGCATCACGGTTCGGCGTTCCGCCTCCTGTTCCGTCTTGAGCTCTTCCGGCGTCAGGTCCTCGGCCTCCTCGGCGATACCCCAGGCCACAGCGCCCGCGTAGAACGCGGCCGACAGTGCGGTCAGCACCCCGAGCGTCAGCGCGTCGGGGAAGAGCAGCACGGCGTGGATCAGAACGAAGCAGTAGAGCCAGAAGAGCGATGTCTGAAGCTCCTCCGGAAGCAGCCAGATCAGCAGCGAGACAAAGAGGATGTCAATAATTACCAGGAGGAATGCCGTGGTTTTGATAAAGAGGTATCGTGAGATGCGGCGACCAAGCACGAAAAGGCAGAACCAGAAGATGGCATTCCCGACGGTGTAGAGCAGCAACTGCAGCTCGAAGTGGCGGACGCTTCGAAGAAAGATCGCCTGGCTGGGCTCGGGTTCGAGGATTTCGGATCCATCAGGCCCAGGGGGCATCGGGGGGCGGAGCGGGCCAACGCCGAGGACGACTACGGCCGCGGCGAATCCGATGACGGCCAGCTTGACGAAAAGCACCACCCGCTCGATGGCAATGGTCCTCTGCAGGTACTGCCGGATGTCTTCGAGTGTGTGTTCAGCCGCCATAGTAGGCCACCACGGCCTGGATGATGTGCTCGGCCAGTTTCTGCTTGCTCATCCGCGGCAGGGCCTCGATGCTGCCGTCGCGCCACAGGAGCGTGGCGCGGTTCGTCTCGACCTCAAACCCGGAACCTTCTTCGGTTATGTCGTTTGCCACAAGCAGGTCGAGGTTCTTGGGCTCAAGTTTCGCTCGAGCATTTTCGATGAGATCATGAGTCTCGGCCGCGAACCCGACATGCACGCGATGCTCTTTTATGCGCGCCGCTTCCATCAAGATGTCGGGTGTACGCTCAAGTGTCAGCGTGAGCGGGCCGCCCCCCTTCTTTATTTTGGCCGGCGAGAAGCTTGCGGGCCTGTAATCGGCGACGGCGGCGGCCATGATGAGCACGTGGGAATCGGCGAGGCGGCTGAGAACGGCCTGTCTCATTTCCTCGGCGGTCGTGACGCGCACCACGCTGTGCGCGCTTGGCGGCTCGAGGCATGTGGGGCCGGCGATGAGGCAGACGACGTGGCCCGCGGCCATCGCGGCCTCGGCCAGGGCGAACCCCATCCGACCGCTCGATGGGTTGGACACGAAGCGGACCGGGTCGAGCGGTTCGCGCGTGGGTCCGGCGGTTATGAGGAACGTCAGCGTCACCATCGTCCCCCGAGTGGGTCCGTTGCCGGAAGCATCGTTCGCCTAACGCGCCGTGCGCCGGGGCGCCTGGGAGGGGGCCTGTGAGACGGGCGGGCGTTGCGTCTGCGCGCGGCTCACGGCTTGGCGAGGAGCTTCACGACGGTCGCCAGCAGCGCTTGGGTGTCGGCCAAGCGCCCTTTGCCTTCGTAGCCGCAGGCCAGGTAGCCCGACTCAGGTTCAACGAAATGATATCCCAGCCCCCGGAGTTTCTCGATGTTGGCTTGGACTATCGGGTTCTCGTACATCTTGGTGTTCATGGCCGGGGCGAACGCCACGGGGCAGCGCATTGCCATCACGAGGCTGGTGAGCGCATCGTCGGCAATGCCGGCGGCCACCTTGCCGATGACGTTAGCGGTGGCGGGCGCAACGAGGCATGCCTCCGCCCAGTCGGCCACGGCGATGTGCTCGGGCTCCCAGTGCGCGGGCGACGCAAATAAATCGGCCACCACGGGCTGACCCGTCAGCGTCAGTAGGGTCTGTTCGCCGATGAAGGCACGCGCGTGTTCGGTGAGCACGGCGCGCACCTCGGCGCCGGCTTCCCTTAGGCGGCGGATGAGTTCGCACGCCTTGTAGGCCGCGATCGAGCCGGTGATGCCGACGACGATGCGGCGCGCTTTGAGCGTCTGGGTCATGGTGGCTACTCGACGTTCTGCACCTGTTCGCGGATTTTCTCGAGTTCGCTCTTGGCGAGCACGACGCGCTGGGTGATCTCGAGTTCGGCGGCCTTGTTGCCGATCGTGTTGAGCTCGCGGTGCATCTCCTGGGAGAGGAAATCGAGGGTGCGCCCGACGCCGGTGTCGTCGCCGTCGAGGTAGGTGCGGAACTGCTCCACGTGACTGCGGAGCCGGACGAGCTCCTCGGTGATGTCGAGCTTCTCGGCGAGGATGGCCACCTCGCGCACGATGCGGTCCTCGTTGTCCACGAGCTCGAGCGCGAGCTCCTGCACGCGCTCGGTGAGCCGCTCGCGGTAGCGCTCGACGGCGCGGGGTGCCGCCGCTTCGATCGCCGCGGTGTGTTCGACGATCGCCTCGAGCCGGCCGCGGACGTCTGCGCTGATCGCCTCGCCCTCGGCGAGCTTCATGGCGATGAGCTGCTCGAGCGCGGCGTTGAGCGCCGCCTGCACGGCGGGCCACACGCGCGCCGCGTCCATCTCGCCGTTGCGGATGGTAAGCACCTCCTTGGTCCGGGCGATGGCCTCGAACGGGACGGGCCCGGTATAGCCGAGCGCCTCACGGAGCTGCTCGTAGCTTTCCTTGAGCATGCGGGCCAGCGGCTCGTTGGGCTCGACGCTCTGCGCCTCGCCCGGCGTGAGGCGGGCCGAAACCGAGCAGGAGACCTTGCCGCGGCCGAGCGCGCTGCTCAGGTGGCTTCGCACCTGGGGCTCGAGCTGGCCGAACTCCCTGGGCAGGTTCACGTCCACCTCGAGGCGCTTGCGGTTGACGCTCTGGAGCTCGACGAGGAAGTAGCCGAGCTCGTCGGTCCGCTCGCCCCGGCCGTATGCCGTCATGCTCCTGATCACGTTCACCTCCTGGGATTGTCGCCCGGTGCCTCGGGCCGCACGCGGCTCTCGCCAAGCATCATGCTCCGGGCATCATGCTCTCAGGCATCATGCTCTCAGGCATCATGCTCTCAGAAACCGCTTCTGCCCGCAACGGCAAACTGCGTGGAAGGCGACGAGCAGCGGACGGCCCACGGCCCGAGGCGCACCCCTGGATCCGGCGACCACGCGAAATGACACGCTGGCGTGAAGGGCCAACGGAGGATGCCTGCTTCAGCGACCTTGCGAGCGTGTGGAATGCGCGCTTCAGAAGCCTTCCAGGATCGGAGCGCCTGGGCGGTTGCCGGTATCGAACTCTTTGCGGTAGGCCTCGTACGCGCTCCCGAGCCGGGCAAGAAAGGCGTTCTGCTCTTCCCCGAGGGTGACCTGTTCGCCGCGTTCGGGCAGTCCCCAACGGTACGCAATGACGAGGAGGTGGGGCGGGACCTGACGCGTTGCCGACGAACCAGACCCCTGCAAGGCCAGACGCGCCTGGTGCAGGTACCAGCACGCGACCTCGATGTTCGTCGCCGGATCCTTCAGCTCCTCGATAAGGACTAGGTTGCATCCAGCGGCTCGGCACCGGCCGGGCGTGTCGCTCGTGAACTGCTCGGGCTTGCTGGGGTCGTGGTCGGGAAGGTGCCGGTTGACGCACACGTAGCCCCACTGCTTCCGTCCGTGGGCCTCGAGGTACGCGCTCGCCACGCGCGGGGAAACAAGCAGCAGCCCTTTCGAGTCCTGCACCTCCGCCGCCACGTTGAAATCCGTTTGCACCTTGATGAGCGCCTTGACAAGGAGCGGATCCACATCGTACCGCCGTGCTGTCTCGACGATGAGCTTGTCGTAGCGGCTCTCGCGCCCGAGATACCAGCATCCAACCTCGATGTTGGTGGCCGGATCGCTCAGCTCTTCGATGAGCGGCGCCTTGCACACCGCGCACTGGGTCGGCGTGTCGCTCGTGAACCGCTCCGGCTTACGGGGGTCGTGGTTACGGAAACGCCAGTTGGGGCAGATGTAGCCCCAGCTCTCCCGGCCGTGCGCCAGCAGGTAGGCGCTCGCAACCTCCGGCGGAACCAGCATGAGACCGCGCGAGTCCCCCTCGCCCCTGGCGCCGGGGTTGAAGTCGGATCGTGCCTTCACAAGCGCCTTGACGAGGGCGGGGTCCACGTTGTGGTCCTTTGCCGCCTCGATGATAAGATCGTCGTAGCGGCTCTCGCGCCAGGACTGGAAATGGTAGTACGACCCGGCCGCGCCGGCGACGACCGCCGCGGCGAGGACGATCAAGAGGGCGAGTCTCATCGGGGGTCGCGCTCCTGCTTGGTGGTTGGTTCCTCGTGGTTAGTATCGGCGGCCAGCACGTGGCGCATGAGCGCCTGGGCGATGGCCGCGGTGGACGCCTCGACGCTCACGGCGTGCTGCGCCTTGACGTGCAGGAGGGCCGCACCGGTGTCGCCCGTAACGAGGAGGCCGAGTGCGTGCTGTTCTGCACCCGGCGCGTCGGGCTTGTATTTCCGCACGAGCACCTTGCGGTACGCCCGGGCGAACTCGGTCGCGTCCTTCTCGGTGTCCCACACCGTGGCCCACACGAGGGCCCAGGTCTCGCCGGCGCCCTGGCCGGAGCGGTAAAAGTGGAGGCGGTCGCCGTCCCAGCCGCGCGAGGGCTTGCCGGCGCGCACGAAGCTCAGGTGTTGGCGGAACAGCACCTGGGTGAAGAGCTCGCCGAGCACGTCGTGGGCAACGAGCTTCCAGTTCTCGCCCAGCGCGGGCGCGCAGTCGGGCAGCTCGACGGGCGTCGGCTCGTCGCGCGCGTCGAGGTACGTGTCCTGGAAGTGGAGCACCTGCTCCGTCGAGACCGGGGGGTCGGCGAATGCCTTGTTGAGGGCGGCCCACCCGCCGCGCTTGTGCAGGGCCTCGGCGAGCCTGAGCCCGTTGAAGTAGGTGAAACTCATGGTCCGGCGGAACAGGTACGGCACCGCCGGGCCCGGCTCGGCCGCGAAGCCGATCACGCGGAGCGAATCGCCCAGCGAGAGCCGGGCGTGTGCGGCCGCGTACTCGACGGTGGCGAGCGTGGCGTCGCCCTCGACCAGCGCCAGGGCGGCGCTCGCGCGGTCGCCGTTGTGGATGTCGTCGAGCGGCAGCGCGCTGAGATCGAAGTGCTGGTCCTGCAGGGCGTGGACGAGCTCGTGCACCTCGGCGATCTTCTGCATGGCCGCAGGCACGGGCAGGTCCTCGATGAGGTGCACGGTGTGTGTCTTCTGGTCGTACAGCGCCACCACCGCGCGGGCGTAGGCGTGCACGAGGCGCTCGGCCAGGCCGTCGGCGGACTTGATGAGCCCGAGCTTCTCGTAGGCCAGCAGCAGGTTGTCAAGCTCGCCCTCGGCAAATTGCTCGTTCAGGTCGTCCCGGATGAGCGGGACGATCTCGGCGCGCTTAAGCGGCTTGTACACGACGGGTTTCTTGAATGCGAGGTCGCGCGCGGCTTCGGCCTCGGCCTGCCGCTCGGTGAGCTCGTGCGGCGGCGCGGCGGTCTCCTCGGCGGGCTCGGCGCACAGCGCGGCGGCCCAGCCGAGCGCGGCGCACGCGGCGGCGGCGAGCGACGACGTGATCCTTTGGCCTGGAATTCTCATCCCGTGATTTTCTTGATCGTGTCGCACACGGCGGCGATCTCGTTGGCGGAAGTGAGCACCTCGACGTGCAAGCGGTGCTCGACGCGTTGGCCGGGCTCGAGCTCGACGAGGCCGCGTTTCTTTCGCTCCACCACCCGCCCCTCGACGAAGCAGTTGCCGGGCTCGAGGCCGACGACGTAGTCCTGCTCGCCCATCATTTTCCACTCGGCCATTGTCGGGAGCGCGTCGGCGTTGAAGCTGACGTGCACGCCGAGGCCGCCGTCGAGGTGCTCGTTGATGAGGGCCGCGTGCGCCAGCCCATCGGCGTCGGGCTTCATCGTGTGGAGGAATACCTGTTCCTTGAAGCCGGGGACGGGGCCGCTGAAGGTGTGCCATTCGCGGGCGCCGGCCTTGGCAATGTCGTCGCGCGGCTCGACCGTGCTGCTGGCGGCGGCCAGCCGGGTGCCGTCGTCAATGAGCGGGAAGCCGAAGTTCATGTGGTAGAGAATCATCAACGGCGAGGGCCGGTAGCCGGTGTTCTCGACGATGTCGCGGATGCTCAGGGCGTTCGCGCCGGCGGCGGACGAGATCGTACGCGTCAGCGTCAGGTTCTCGCCGAAGATGACGGCCTCCTGCACGCGGCCCTTGACCCAGAAGCGGTACTCGTCGCCGTCCCAGGCTGCATCCATCGAGACGCTCTTGGCGGGGATCGTCGAGTAGCGCCCGTGCTGGCCGTAGTGGCGGCCGTCCTCGTCGCTGGGCGAGCCGGCGCTGGCCAGGCCGCAGGTGGCGAGCAGGCCGCCGTGGAAGGTGCGGAGCCAGCCGAGCCCGGCAGGCTCGTAAAACGCCGGGTTGACTTCGCCCACGGGCGCGCGCCACGCGAGCGCGCGGCCGTTCCAGGTGGCGGGCCCGATGTCGAGGCCGCGGTCCACAAGCACGGCGAACCGGAAGCCGGTACCGGTGTCGAAGTCCACGGCGCGGACGCCTTTCTCGGAGCCGTCGTGCAGCTCGTAGAGGCGCGTGCCGGCCACCTGTTCAATCCGGCCGACCTTGCGCAGCAGTTCGTCGCGCGTGTAGCGGGTGCCGAAGAGCGTGGGCATTGTATCCTCTCGCCTCCTGTGTTGATGACGCGATGAGTCTAGCGGCGGTTGCGTGCCCGCGTCAACGGCGGCGCGTCGCCGCCGGCGCCGTCAACGTGGGGGCACGGGCGCGCGCGAACGCGAGAATTCCGCAAAATGGTGTTGACACGTCCCAGGGGACCCCTTAGGATGCGGCCGAGCCGAGCCATCGGCGCGTGTTGGGAGCGACCGGCGCGGATGCGGCCTGCCGTCCTCTCGGCGCTCCGACGGGACGAGAGCGTCAACGCAGACTCAAGGAGGGAGCGATGGCCTATAGCGTGGTAAGCAAGAAGACGGGCAAGACCTACTACCTGCACTCGAAGGATGTCACCCTCAAGGGCGGCCGCCAGCAGACGATCTACTTCTTCGCCGGCGAGGTCAAGCCCGGCGCGCTCGATGCGCTGCCGGCCGGCCGGGTGGTGATCGAGAACGATCGCACCGGCTTGCCGATGCTCAAGAAGGGCTAGAACCGCCCAGGGAATACGCAGGCCGCCTTCGGTGGCCGTGCCCGCCCGTGGCGGGCAAGCCCGTCTCCACAGAGAACAGGGGGGGTTGTCTCCGCCGCCAATGCGCGGACAGCACTCCCTGCTTTCGTGCCATGTGTGACCGGGCGGGGCTTCAGGTGTCGCCCGGCCCGTGCCGCTTGCTCCCAGCCCGCTCGCGCCTGTGGCGGCCCTTTTCCGGTTGACGCCCGGCCCGACGCCGGGGCCGCACGCGTCGAATCGTACGGCGGGGATCGACGAGATGTCGGAGCAGCAGATCCATGCGGTGACCGGTGCATTCGGCTACTCCGGCAAGTACATTGCGCACCGGCTCTTGACCAAGGGCGTCGTCGTCAGGACGCTGACCAATTCACCCCACCGCGCGAATCCCTTCGGCGGCCGGGTCAAAGCGTACCCGTTCGACTTCGATAGCCCGGCGAAGCTTACAGAGACGCTCGAGGGGGTCAGCGTCCTCTACAACACGTACTGGGTGCGGTTCAACACCCGAACCTTCACCTTCGCCGCTGCCGAGCGGAACACGGGCGTGCTGTTCGCTGCGGCGCGGGCTGCGGGCGTGGAACGGATCGTGCATATCAGCGTCACCAACCCGTCGGAACGGTCGCCCTTTGAGTACTTCAGGCGTAAGGCGGCAGTCGAGAAGGCGTTGACAGCCTCGGGGGTCTCGTACGCCATCCTGCGCCCGGCCATCCTCTTCGGCAAGGAGGACATTCTCGTCAACAACATCGCCTGGGCGCTTCGGCGGATGCCGGTCTTCACCATTTTTGGCAACGGCCGCTACCGGCTTCGACCGATCCATGTTGATGACCTTGCGCGGCTGGCCGTGGAACAGGGCGCGCGCCGGGAGGACGCCATCATCAACGCGGTCGGCCCTGAGACATTTACGTATCGAGGGCTCGTGAAAGCGATCGGCGAGATCATCGGCAAGCCAAGGCCCATCGTGGGCGTGCCGCCGACATTTGCGTACCTTGGGGGGCGCCTCGTCGGCCTGTTGATGAACGACGTTCTCATGACGCGCGACGAGGTCGAGGGGCTCATGGCCGGGCTGCTCGATGCTGACTCGCCGTCCGCGGGCACGACGCGGCTCACGGATTGGGTGCGCGAGCACGCCGGGTCGCTCGGCAGGCGGTACGCGAGCGAGCTTGCCCGCCGCCGCGATCGGGTGAGCCAATATGGCGCTCGCTGACGCGGTGCTTCCGGGGGCGCGCTTCCGACGCCTGGGCGGGTGACGCGCCGGGGCAGGAGTGGTAGTATTCGGCGCAGGCCCAAACATCCCGAGGAGCCACTGGATGATTACGGAGCAGGTGATCAACACGATGGTGGCGCGGCTCGTCGAGCAGTTCGACCCGCTCAAGGTGGTCCTTTTCGGCTCGTGCGCCCGCTCGGGCCTCGAGGAGTGCGCCGACGTGGACCTGCTTGTTCTGATGCCAGACGGCGTGCCGACGCGCCAGACGGCGGTGGAGATGCTGCGGGCGCTGGCGGGAAGCGGCGCGCCCAAGGACATCGTGGTGGCGACGCCGACGCTGTTGCGGCGTTTTGGTGACTCGCCGGGGATGCTCTATCGCAGTGCGCTCCGCGACGGAAGGGTCCTCTATGAGCGCACCGTACAGTGATGAGGCGCGCCGGTGGCTGCTGTTTGCACGCGCCGACCTGGAAGCGGGGCACCACAACGTCGCCTCCGGCCGCTTTCATCACATCGCATGCTTCCATGCGCAGCAGGCCGCGGAGAAGTGCCTCAAGGCCGTCCTGGTCTGGAGCGGCATTGATCCGCCGCGCATTCACGACCTGGATGAGCTTCGGGACCTGATCCCGGACGGGTGGGCCGTCCGGGAGGCGTTCCCGGACCTGGCGGCGCTTTCTTTCTGGGCGGTGCACGGCCGGTACCCCGGCGAGTGGCTCGATATCAGCACAGACGAAGCCGCGTCCCTGGTTGAAACGGCCGACGCGCTGTTTGCGCACGTCCTGGAGGATCTTGGCTCCCGGGGGTTCGAACGGGGCGAGGCACTTTAGACCAATGGAGCGGCCGGCGTCGCTGTGTGCGGAGCATATGGGGCGAGGGACCGTACAGGAGCAGCTTGGACTCAGGGCGGAGCCGGAGGTGGCCGGCCCGGAGGCGGACGGTCCGGAGGCGGACGGGCTGGCGGCCGGCGTGTCTGCGCTCCAGCGGATTTCAGGTTCTTATGGCCGGGGCGACCCGCTGCGGGTGTACGATTCGCTCTCGTGGGTGCTGATCGGGTTCATCACGATTGTCTCGGTGTTGCGGTGGGGGGCGCTGTATCCGCATTTCGTTGACGTGTACTACCACATGGGGGTGATCCGGGGGTTCTCGCAGGCGGGCGGCGTGGTCCTGTGGGACTTCTGGGAGTACGCGCCGGTGGGCAGGCCGCACGTGTATGCCCCGCTCCTTCACTGCATTGGCCTGCTGCCGAACAGCCTCGGGCTATCGGTCTATGCGATCGCCAGCGTCATGAGCTGGTTCTTCTACCCGCTTTCCTTTGTGCTGGCCTGGCGGTGGGTGCGCACCGTGGCAGGCAGACGGGCGGCGTTTTTCGTGGTGGCGCTCCTGGCGGGGCCGACGGCGTGGTTCTTCAACCAGGCCGGGCACACGGCGAACGCGCTGGCCCTGCTCTTGGTGCTTGGCGCGCTGCTGGCCTACGCGAAGGAGCGGTATATAACCTGCGCACTGGTATCGGCCCTGGCGTGCTACGCGCACGGGGCGGGGTTCGTCGCGCCGGCGGCCGTGCTGCTGATGGGAATCCACGAGAGCATCTTCCTGCGCGGGAAGGGGTTTCGGAAGCGCTTCGCGCCGCTGGGTCGGGCGATGGCGATCGTTCTGGCCGTGCTGGTGCTGTTCTTGCCGTGGGCCCTTCACCTGTATGCGAACAGGGCGCTCATCAAGGAGACTCATGCGGGCGAGGGGTTCTGGCAGTTCGGGGACTTGCCGATGAACCTCCTGCTGGGGCCACTGGCCGCCGTCGGGCTGATTCTTGCCTACGCCAAACGGGGCAAGGCGCTTGCGTTTCCGTCTTTCCTGCTTGCTTTCATCGTCCTGTTCCCGATGTCGTACGGGCACCGCTTCTGGCGGTTCAACGCTTTCCTTCCTTACGCCGCGCTGGGGGCGTTCGGCCTCGAGGCGATCCTCGGGTATTTGGAGAAGCCGCTGAAACTGCGTGCGGCGCTCGGGTTCTCCCTGGTCGTATGTCTCGCAGGCATTCTGCTGGTGCCGGAGGTATCGCTCCTGAAGAAGGAACCACCGGCAGCGCCGCCGGGGGAGCGGGCCGCCGATCGTGCTCCTGGGAGGCAGGGGATGCCGCCCGGGGCCGGGATGCCGCCCGGGGCCGGGATGCCGCCTGAGGCCGGAATGCCGCCGAGGAACGGGCGGCCGTCTAAGGGCCGCGTTCGGATGGAGCTTGCGGCGCTCCCCGCGCTGCTGCTGCCCGACGGGGCCCGCCAGAGGAACCTGCTTCGAGAGCCGCGAGTGCTGGAGATGATTGAGCTCGTCTCCGAGACTACGGGCAAAGATGACGTGATCTTCGTCGGAGATGGGCCGGCGGCAAGCTTGCTCACGGCGATGACGGGGCGCCGGACGACGGGCGGTATGCTTGCCGAGGTCCGCCCGGCTGCGGCCCGGCCCGGCTCCAGGGACGCCGCCGTGATCGTCGTGCCCAAGCAGGCCGGCGAGACAGGGGCGCCTCCGTTTGGCGGGCCGCCTCGCGCCTGGGCCCCGCCGGGGTCGTTGCCTGATACCGCCGGGATGGAACTGGTCGTAGAAGGGGAGTATTCGAAGCTGTTCCGGAATCCTGATCCCGTGCCGGCGCCCTCGGTGCCGGCGCCCGTGATGGGCGCTCTGGTGATCGGTCTGCTGGGCCTGTGCATCGCCGGGGTGATTCTGCTGGACTCGGTTCGCCATACCATGGGCGTCCCGTCGCTCGTGGCATTTCTGGTGGGTCTGGGGGTGGTCTGGGCTGCGTGCTCGGTCCGGCTCTATGAGGGGGTCTTTCGCGAGCTGCGCAACCCGCCCGTGCCTGAAGAGGGGGCTGACGGCGAGATCGGCCCGCCGGGCCCCGGGCGCCGCGGGCCGCCCCCGCCCTGGACGCCTGACACGCGACCTCCCGCCGAGCTTGAGGACAAGTATTTCAGGGTGATGGACCTGGTGCGCGCGTATTTCGTGCGCGGGCGGTCGCCCGACTACTTCCTTCCTCCCGACGCGTCGAGGGAGATCCGCGAGGCCTTCACGCAGGGCGATCTCGAGCGCGCCGAGAGGCTGCTCGACGAGGCGCTGGAAAGGTACAAGGCGGGGCGACCGTAGGGGCAACGAAGGGTCACCCGAAGCTCCGGCGGCCCAGCATCAGGCACCATGCTACGAACGCTGCGTCGATCCCGCCCATCCGGAGATTTCTCAGACAGCTTCTCGATGGGCAGCTTTGACCGGTGCCGACCCTTCATGACCGTGGTTTCTACCCTGCCTCGAAGAAAATGCGTTCCGTAACGTCCTACAGCACGGCCACATACAGTAGATCGGCAAATTCTTGAGTTTTTCTTTCCGATGAAACCGCCATTCTGGGCACTAAGTGTATAGAAGGCCGAGATTCTGGCTGAAACGCTGACAGGAGCTTTGCCTTGGTCGCAATGGAATGGCTGCCTGTCCCGCCCGGCACCGGCTGCACGTACCAGGCAACAGAGCGGTAGCGCAGATTGGCCAAACGGGTAGGCATTGCCGCACGAACACAAGCGGTGTTGGTCCACCGGCTAGTAGAACAAGAGGATCAGAACTCAGACGCAACCGTTCATGAAAGGAGGCAAACAATGTTTAAGGAAAGTAACGCATGGACCATTTCACCCGGCGGAACAGGAGGTAAGACCATGAATCTTTCACATGTCTCTAGGATTGTCAGGGTTACAGTCATGGTTATTGCGCTCTTGGGGATGGGATCCCGCTCTTCCGCAGAGACGACGTACGGTCCATGGGAGATCTACACAGGCATAACCGGGGTTGGGGATGTCTCCAAGACCTCTCCCGCCGAAGACCACCTGCATTACAATGGAAATAGTAATCCGGAATTAGCGTCTTTCGCGGTCGATGTATACAACGCCTACGACTACGATCGCCGTTACGTTTGCGTAGACGGAGAATTCGATCATTGGGACGTTCAGGATGCTGGGCTGAACGTCAACGAGACAGATTGGCAGTGCACGGCAGGATCAATTCTTGACGGGACATTTACAACCACCTATACTCCTCCCAATACTCCGACGTCAGGCATTGTTGTGAAGGTTGACGTATTCGATGATATTGATTATAATTCAAACGATGCCAAGGTTACCAAGCAGTATGCCAACACGCTTAAGGCTTACAAGGTTGGGGTCCACCTTTCAACCTCCCCTGGTGGCGGCAACTACACGAAATGGGAGGACGCTACTACAGAAGGCACTAAGCCCGTAGAGGTACTTGACACATACATCACTTGCAGCCAGACCGACGCCGACATAGACAATGACACGTGTGACGGCACGTGGACGCTCATTACGAGTCCGTCGGGATGCGACATACACGGCCAAATCCGGGGGTCTTCCAGCTCAAGCGCCAGTGGGGAGCACCTGCTGGGCGCACTGGAGAGCTCTGTAGGCGACAGCGCAGCTGGTTCATGCTCCGTGGGCGTCAGCGTGTTAATCTTCAGCTTTAGCTATAGTTGGAATCTGTCGGAGCAAGGTGTTACTTATGCAATAAACAGTTCGAGTATCGGTTATGGCTCTGATTACGGCACCGAGTATGAAGAAACCGGATTGACGCTCGTTTACGAAGGCGATTCCACAGCGCAGCGGACGATTGATGCCGACCCAGGGACTGGAGAGTGGACAGGCAAGGAAGGGGCTGACAAAGATGGCAAATGGAAAGTAGAAACGAAGGCTAAGACGAAAATTTACGGCTATTCCACTGCCAGTGCCATAGGTGGGACGGACGCGGATTGCACGTTTGATATCCCAAACACGCCATCCTACGAAGGCGGCGCGCAATAAAAGGAGGCCCTAGTGCGAGGCTATGCCGTCCGAGATTTTCTATCTGGATCGTTTCTATTGCTCTTGACCATCAACTGTCTCTGTCTACCGCAGCCGGCTGGCTATGCCAGCGAAGGCGAGGGGGTAGAAAAAGAAGATGACCCGGCGGTCCTCCCTCCGGCGCTCAACAAGGCTTGGGAGTACTTTGAAGATCATCAAAACCGGGACCGTGACGTTGCGGTCAAGTTGTTTAAGGAGTGTCTCAAGGATAGCGCCAATGCGGCATTCACACCGGAGATATACTTTCGCATCGGACAACTCTACAGCTCCCATCGCAAAGATGCAGAACGTCGTAAGGACCTCATGGTCAAATACTACCGTTTGGCACACGAGGGCTATGGCTTGAAGTATTCCCACTACAACATGACGGCGTGGGGTTCGGTGGTCAACCAGCCTTCACAGACTTTGGAAGACCGGCTGGCGTACTATGACTGGCTCTCTGGGTTCGAGGCATCTGTAAGCCCTGAGCAAACGTATCCAATCTATGCCATGGGCATTGTTGCTCAGGGTACCGTCAGTTCATTTGAGGTTTCAGAGCGTCATCTGCAAGCACAAGCGGAGAATCTTCGCCGCCACTTGCCCATGCTGCTGGAAGTCACCTCCAAGAACATCGTCTACAGATCCAACATCAAAGAACTTGAGCAGATTCAAGAGCTCTATCCAGGCAGTCTAATGGCCAAAATGGCAGCATCCAAACTTGAAGCCATCCAGAAAGCGACCAAGAAGAGAGCCGAAAAGGAGGTCGAAAACGTAGTCGAAGAAACGCTCGATGACGAGACGTTTGTCAAGTCAACGGCCGAAGAATCAGGCGAGAAGATACCAAGAGATATCAGCCCTGCACCTGCAATCGAGACCGCCCAATCTGGTCAATCGGCACCGCAGGAGGCGCTCCCGTCTTCAAAAGCACACAAGGTCATCCTCCCGTTCGCGTTGGTCGGCATTGTCGTAGTTGCTGTGGTAATAATCGCAGTGGCCAAGCGAGGATCGAAGGGCTGATCCGGGAATGACCTCCAACGGCTTGACGTCCAAAGGATAAAGGCTGATCCGGACACCTTAGGTGTCTGGATCAGCCTTTATTCTGCGGTCTGTAAGATAAGAAACAGGGTAGAGTCGAGACGTGGCGCGGTGGCGACAGGATCGGGGAGTAGCCGTTACCG
>CAZJXV010000014.1:0-28725 GCA_964550015.1 uncultured Verrucomicrobiota bacterium | reverse complement strand
GCTCGATCCGACCGGTGATGTCCCCGCTGCTGCCGGCGCCCTCGATCACGGTCGTGTTGTCCTTGTCCACGCGGACCATCTTGGCCGAGCCGAGGTCCGTCATCTGGATGTTCTCCAGCTTGATGCCCATGTCCTCCATGATGGCCTTGCCGCCGGTGAGGATGGCGATGTCCTGGAGCATGGCCTTGCGGCGGTCGCCGAAGCCGGGGGCCTTGACGGCGGCGCATTTGAGGACGCCGCGGATCTTGTTCACGACGAGGGTGGCGAGGGCCTCGCCCTCGACGTCCTCGGCGATGATGAGGAAGGGCCGGCCGGTCTGGGCGACTTTTTCGAGCAGCGGCAGCATGTCCTTGAGGTTGGAGATCTTTTTCTCGTGCAGCAGGATGAGGCAGTCTTCGAGCTCGGCCTCCATGCTGTCGGCGTTGGTGATGAAGTAGGGGGAGAGATAGCCCTTGTCGAACTGCATGCCCTCGACGACGTCGAGGACGGTGTCGATGCCCTTGGCCTCGTCCACGGTGATGGTGCCGTCCTTGCCGACCTTGTCCATGGCGTCGGCGATGATTGTGCCGATCTCGGTGTCGTTGTTGGCGCTGATGGCGGCGACGGCGGAGATCTCGGAGCTGTCCTTGACCTTTTTGCTGATGGCGTCGAGGGCCTTGACGACGGCGGCGACGGCGGCGTCGATGCCGCGTTTGAGGGCCATGGGGTTGGCGCCGGCCACGACGTTTTTGAGGCCTTCGCGGTAGATGGCCTCGGCCAAGAGAGTGGCGGTGGTGGTGCCGTCGCCGGCGACGTCGGAGGTTTTGGACGCCACTTCGCGCACGAGCTGGGCGCCCATGTTTTCGTTGGGGTCCTTGAGCTCGATCTCCTTGGCGACGGTGACGCCGTCCTTGGTGATGGTGGGGGAGCCGAACTTCTTATCGAGGACCACGTTGCGGCCCTTGGGGCCGAGGGTGGCCTTGACGGCCCGGCTGAGCTGCTCGATGCCGGCGAGCACGGAGCGCCGGGCGTCCTCGTCAAATGCGAACTGTTTAGCTGCCATAGTAGGTCCCGTCCTCCCTGGTACGATTGAAGGTGCTGTGTCTGTTCGTGTTCCGGTTCGGCCGGGTGTGCCGGCCTGGGTGACGGCGCGTCGCGTCAGCCCACGACGCCGAGGATTTCGTCCTCGCTCAGGATGAGGTAGTCTTCGTCGTCGACCGTGACGTCGGTCCCTCCGTAGGAGGTGAAGAGCACGCGGTCGCCCACCTTCACGTTGAAGGCGGCTTTCTTGCCGTCCTTGTCAAGCTTGCCGGTGCCCAGCGCGACGACTTTGCCCTCTTTGGGCTTTTCCTTGGCGGTGTCGGGGATGATGATCCCGCCCTTGGTTGTTTCAGTTTCGTCCAGCCGCTTGACCAGTACGCGGCCGCCCAGTGGCTTGACCTTCGTTTTCAATCCTTCGTCCCTCCTTTGAATACGTGGTGTCTGAGCTCGTTGTGCATCAGGATAAGCGCTGCCGTCTGGGGGTCATGCAAGTGGGGTGCCAAGGGTGACTATTTGTCCTAATCCTTTAGCAATCAGCGACTTGTAGAGACGCCCTCCTGTGTCGTTCTGTGTTCTGGGCGGCGCATGTGCGACACGGTGACACACCCGGTTCCGGCGGTAGTGTGCCAGGCTGTCGCACTTCGCGGCTGCCGGCGGCGGGTACGCCTCGGGCAGCTTGGTACGGTTTTTGTTGAGCCGGTTGGCGAGCGTTGAGCATACTGGAGGGGGCGCTCGTTGTCACCCCCTGAAAAAAGGGCGTTTTTTGCAGCGCCGTGCTATAGTGGTTTTCGAGGTGCGCAACGGATCGTGAGTACTTCAGGTACAGAGCCGGGCGGTCCGCCTAAGCCGGGCCGGTCGCAGGGCAGGTGGACGTCCAAAGGGGGGCCTCGCTCGAAGAGGCAGGCGCCGCGGTCTGGTGAGAAGGCGCCTGGGAAGGCGTCTGCGAAGGGGCCTGCGAAAGCGTCTGTGAAGGCGTCTGTGAAGGCGTCTGCGAAGGGGGCCGGGAAGGAGGGCGGCAAGCCTCGTTCGACGCGGCGCCCGCTGCTGGAGGACGGGTTCCTGTCGAACATGGTAATTGACCACGCGCTCGAGATGGCGGAGCGCATCGGTGCGCGCGCGGTGTTCGTGTCGGCGGAGCTCGTGCCGCAGTTGCGTGCGCTGGACGCCTCGAAGCGGCCCTTCGATATTTACCTCGTGACGCAGGATGCCGACCGGCTTGTGCCGCCCGACGTGGAGGCGTGCAAGCTGCTCAAGGTGCCGAACATCCCGGTGGGCCGGGTGGACAAGATCAAGGTGGCGATGGTGATGGCCGCGTCGCGCAGTCTGCTCAAGGCGGGCGACCGGGTGGTGTGCGTGTCGGGGCTTCCGGAGGCGAACGTGCTGGACTCGATCGTGGTGGTGCAGGTGGGCACGGAGACGGAAGTGATGACCACGGCCGAGATCGGCGACTTCGCGAGGCGGATGAAGGCGGGCGTGTTCGATACGGTGCTGGAGCTGGCGCTGGAGCTGGCCAAGGAGGGTCGCGAGGGCAAGCCGGTCGGGACGATTTTCGTGATCGGCGACACGAAGGGGCTCAAGGAGCACGTGCGGCAGATGGTGCTCAATCCGTTCAAGGGCTACACGGAGAAGGAGCGCCAGATCCTGGATCCGTCGGTGCGCAACACGATCAAGGAGTTTTCGACGATTGACGGCGCGTTCGTTATTGACCCCAACGGGATCGTGCAGTCGGCGGGTTCGTATCTTTCGGCGCTGGCCGTGGCGGGGGACCTGCCGCCGGGCCTTGGGGCGCGGCACCAGGCCGCGGCCTCCATTACGGCGGCGGTGCCGGGCGCGATCGCGATTGCGGTGAGCGAGTCGACGGGCGAGGTGCGGGTGTTCCGCCACGGTCTGACCGTGTCGGAGATCGAGCCGGGTACGTACGGTCCGGCGCCGGCCGAGGCCGAGCCGTCGACCGGGTAGGGGCCGTCCGGGCTCGTCTTGTCCAGGTCGGGAGACCTTCTGCGGTCTCCGGGGGATTTCGAGTTGCCTCCATGACTTTCTTGTGCTATTTCTTGTTGTGTTCTTGCGCGGCGCATATTGGGGAGAGCAGTGTGGGCTTGGCGACGTCCATCGTAGTGGCTTTTCCCGGCTTGGAGTGAACCCACGGCGGGCGTATTCGGCCCGCCGCGGAGATAGGGGTCCCTCGATGAAAAGGTGCCTCGTCTTTGGAGGTCTGGCTCTGTTTGTCGCGGCGACCGCGGCGGCGGTATCGGGCTTCGCTGCGGACGGGGAGGCGTCTGGGGCGTCGGCGACGCCGGCGGGGGCGTATCGGGCGCTGATCATCTGCGGGGTCGCGGGGGACCAGAAGCATCACGCCGAGTTCTGGGAGACGGCGCAGCGCCTTGTCTCGACGCTGACGGGGCCGTATGGCTATGCGAAACAGGACGTGACGCTGCTGTTCGACGACGAGGACAGAGTGGGCGAGGGGGTGGCTGCGTTGCCGACGCGGGCCACGATCGGCGCGACGGTGGAGCGGCTGCGGCAAGCGGCCCAGCCGGGGGATCAGTTGCTGGTGGTGGTGATCGGCCACGCGGAGCTCACGGGCAAGCGGGCGTATCTGCATTTGCCGGGGCGCGACCTGTTGGCCAAGGAGTTCGGCGCGCTGTTCGCGGGGTTTCCCGGGCGGCTGGCGATCGTGGTGGCGACGCCGGTGAGCGGCTATTTCATGGCGCCGTTGATGGGGCCGGAGCGGGTGGTGATCACGGCGACGAAAGCGGGCCGAGAGATCAACAAGACGCGCTTCGGCCGGGTCTTCGCCGAGGTGCTCGAGACGAGCGCGAACGCGGGCGAGCGGCCGGCGCTGGGCGAGCTGTACATGCGGACGCGCGAGAAAGTGGCGGAGGAGTTCAAGGCGGCGGGGCTGATTCCGACGGAGC
Organism: uncultured Verrucomicrobiota bacterium; assembly: GCA_964550015.1. Classification (GTDB taxonomy): domain Bacteria; phylum Auribacterota; class JABMQX01; order JAFGEW01; family JAFGEW01; genus CAZJXV01. The sequence goes on along the minus strand of CAZJXV010000014.1, from coordinate 24,790 downwards.
ACTCGATGCTCGACGATAACGGCGACGGGGTGGGCACACGCGAACTGAGCGAGGAGGGCGCGGACGACGCGCGCACTGACGGCTCGCTGGCGATGGCGACGTACGCGGGGCTGAAGGTGAGGGCGGCGGCGATGCCGGACGCCGAGCCGGAGGTGGTGGACGCGGGCGCCAAATGGGCGGCGCTCAAGCCGCCGGCGATCGTGTTGCTCAAGGAGGTCGAGTACGCGGTGAACTCGGACCTGACGTACCGGATCCGGGAGCGGCGCCGGATCAAGGTGCTCAACAAGGGGGGGCACCACCTGTCCGAGGTGATTGTTTTCTACAACACGCTGTCGGAGACGCTCAAGGTCGAGGAGGCCAAGACGATCAAGGCGGACGGCGAGGTCGTCGAGCTCGACCCGGCCAACATCCGGGACGTGAAGTCCACGACGTCGTTGTTTTATACCGAGTCGCGGTACAAGCGGTTCAGCATGCCGTCGGTGGAGGACGGGTGCGTCATTGACTACACGTTCGTCAAGACGGGGCGCAACGTGCACCTGAGCCGCGAGTTCTGGAAGACGTTTCAGATCGAGACGGACATCCCGCAGGAGCTGGTGCGGGTGACGATGACGGTACCGCTCGCCAAGCGGGTGGCGCACAAGTTGACGCCGGCGGCGCCGTCGTTTCAGGTGGAGTTCAACGAGAGCGAGGCGAAGTACAGCCGGACGCTGGCGTTTACGATGCGCGATATTCCGCCGCTCAAGCCGGAGGCGCACGCGCCGCCGGCGGCGGAGCTCGGCACGCGGCTCATCGTGAGCTCGATCCCGTCGTGGGAGACGGTGTGGGACTGGTACCGGCGGCTCTCGGACAATGCGCGCCAGGCCGACGAGGCGATTGAGGAGGCGGTGGCGCAGGTGATCGAGGAGACGGGGACGGAGCTGGAGAAGGCGCGGGCGATCTACAACTACGTCTGCTCGAAGATCCGCTACGTGGGGCTCGAGCTCGGGCCGCACGGTTATCAGCCGCACAGCGCGGCGGGCGTCTACGAGAACCGCTACGGCGACTGCAAGGACAAGGCGACGCTGCTGTTGACGATGCTCGACGTGGCGGGGCTGCATGGGAGCATCGTGTTGGTGCCGACGGACGCGATGGCGCCGGTGGACACGGAGATGCCGACGCTCGATCAGTTCAACCACGCGATCGCCACGGTGCAGATCGGCGGGCGGCGCTACTGGCTCGACAGCACGGGGGGCGAGACGGCGTTTGGGGACATCCCGCTGAACGATCAGGGCCGTACGGTGTTCGTGGTGGGCAAGCGCGCGGGGGAGTTCATGCGCATTCCGGTCCAGCCGCCCGAGGCGAACGGCATGCGGAATACGGGCACGGCGGCGATCGGGCGCGACGGCGCGCTGCGCGTGGAGGAGCGCGTCGAGTACACGGGGGCGTTCGCCACGATGTTTCGCCGCGCGTACCGCTACGAGGACGCGGCGGCCCAGCGGCGCGAGCTGGCGGACGCGCTGGGCAACTTCAGCGCCGGGGCGACGCTCGAGGAGTACTCGATCGCCGGGATGGACGACCTGGCCGACGCGGTGGTGTATGCGCGGACGTACACGGCGCCCGACTACGCGGCGATCGCGGGCGACCTGATGGTGCTCACGGCGCCGCTGCAGCGGGTGGGGATGCTGAATCTGACGGCGTTCGCCGAGCGCGAGCAGCCGCTGCGGGTCGGGCAGACGATGCGGCGTGAGGGCGAGCTGACGTTGGCGTTGCCGAAGGGCTACGGGGTGCGCAACCTGCCGGAGCCGGTGGACGTCAAGACGGAAGTTGGAAACTATGCCGAGTCGTACAGCGTCAATAGTGAGGGAGCGATTGTGTGCCGGAACCGCTTCGAGCTGAGCACGCCGGTGATCGCGCCGGCGCAGTACGCGGCGTTCCGGGACTTTGTGCGGCGCGTGGCCAAGGAACAGCGCCGAATCATTGTGCTGGTGGAACAGACGCCCGAGGACGGGCGGTAATATGAGTGTGTCTTGGCGGGAGGAGAAGGGGACATCAATGGGCTATAACGAGTACCTGCTGGAAGGCGCCGCGGTGGCCCACGCGATCCAGGTGCAGCTGCTCGTCGCGGTGGTATTCGCGGCGCGGGACCCGGACCGGTTCCTCGACCACGTGCGGGCGTTGTCCGCGCTGACGCGCCGCATGGTGGCCCTGGTGCAGGGGCGCGCGGCGGCGGCCTACAGGGGCCGGCGCACGGAGCGTTCCCGGCTCTAGCGGGCCGGCGCGGAGGCGGGAGAGGCATCGTAGGCAGACACGGACACGGCGGTTTCAGGAGGAGGTGTTCATGACGGAGCCGGGCAAGGCCACGCGGGAGACAGTCGAGCGGCTCGCCGCGGCGCGCGCCGAGCTGATGGAGGAGATCGGCAAGGTGATCGTCGGGCAGCGCCACGTGATTGACCAGTTGCTGATAGCGATTTTGTGCCGGGGCCACACGCTGATGGTGGGGGTGCCGGGCATCGCCAAGACGCTGATGGTCAAGACGATTGCCGAGGTGCTGGACCTGAGGTTCAGCCGGATTCAGTTTACGCCGGACCTGATGCCCTCGGACATCACGGGCACGGACGTCATCGAGGAGGACCTGACGACGGGCCACCGGGTGGTGAAGTTCATCCGGGGGCCGATCTTCGCCAACATCATTCTGGCCGACGAGATCAACCGGACGCCGCCGAAGACGCAGGCGGCGATGCTCCAGGTGATGGAGGAGTACGAGGTGACGGTCGGCAACAAGACGTACCCGATCGAGCTGCCGTTTTTCGTGATTGCGACGCAGAACCCGATCGAGCTCGAGGGGGTGTATCCGCTGCCGGAGGCGCAGCTCGACCGGTTCATGTTCAACCTGCGTGTGAGCTATCCGTCGGTGCCGGAGGAGGTGGTGGTGGTCAAGACCACGACCTCGACGTACGTGCCGGAGCTGCGGCGCGTGCTCAAGGGCGCGGACGTGCTGCGCTTGCAGGCGTTGGTGCGCGAGGTGCCGATTGCCGACGAGGTGGTCGAGTACGCGGTGCGGCTCGTGGACGCGACGCGGCCCGCGTCGCCCAACGCGCCGGACTTCGTCAAGGAGTACCTGAGCTGGGGCGCGAGTCCGCGCGCGTCGCAGTACCTGACGCTGGGGGCGAAAGCGAGCGCGATCCTCAAGGGGAACCTGGCGGTGTCGTTCGACGACGTCCGCACGGTGGCGGAGCCGGTGTTCTACCACCGGCTGATCCTGAACTTCCACGCGCGGAGCGAGGACGTCAAGCCGGAGGACATTGTCGAGCGGTTGCTCGAGCGCGTGCCGACGGGGGTGTCGGCGTAGGCCGGGCGAGGAGGCGCTGTGCGCGACGCGCTGCAATATCTCGATCCGAACGTGCTGGCCCAGGTGCAGAACCTGGAGCTGCTGGCGCGGTTCGTGGTGGAGGGGTTTCTCGTCGGGCTGCACCGGAGCCCGTACCACGGGTTCAGCGTGGAGTTCAGCTCGTACCGTCCGTACATGCAGGGCGATGACCTGAGGTACATTGACTGGAAGGTGTGGGCGCGGACGGACGAGCTGTTTCTGAAGCTGTTCGTCGAGGAGACGAACCTGCGGGCGCACATCCTGCTGGATACCTCGGCGTCGATGGCGTACGCGCGGGCGGGCGGCGTGAGCAAGTACCGCTACGGGGTGTTTTTGGGCGCGTCGCTGGCGTACCTGATGATGCTGCAGAAGGACGCGGTGGGCGTGGCGACGTTCGACACGGAGATTCGCCACTACCTGCCGCCGCGGGCGCGGGTGGACCACCTGCTGCACGTGCTGAAGATCCTCGACCGGGTCGAGGTGGCCGAGGAGACGGGATTTGCGCGCGCGCTCGACCAGCTCGCCGAGCGGATCCGCAAGCGCGGGATGATTATTGTCATCTCGGACCTGTTCGACGAGCCGGAGGCGGTGGTGGACGTGCTGAAGCACTTCCGGCACAGCGGGCACGAGGTGATCGTGTTCCAGGTGCTCACGCGCGACGAGACGGAGCTGCCGTTCACGGGGCAGATCGAGTTCGAGGACCTTGAGACGCGCGAGCGGCTGATGACGTTGCCGGCGTCGGTGCAGGGCCGCTACGTCGAGGCGTTCAATGCGCACCAGCGGTGGCTGCGCAAGGAGTGTGCGAACAGCCTGATTGACTTTGTGCCGATTGTGACGGACCAGTCGCTGGGCGTGGCGCTGGTCGAGTACCTGATCAAGCGGCGCAAGGCGTTCTAGAAGGAGGGACGCACGTGCGGTATCAAGGCAGAGAGGCGAGGCGCGGCTTCACGCTGATCGAGCTGCTCGTGGTGGTGGCGATCATCGCGATTTTGGCGGCGCTGCTGCTGCCGGTGCTGGGGCGGGCGCGCGCGGCGGCGAAGCGCTCGATGTGCCTGTCGAACCTCAGGCAGATCGGCACGGGCTGGACGCTGTACCTGAATGACTGGGACCGGTTCCCTGAAGACACGAACAATCCGGTGCTGGGCAGCACGTTCGGCGGCGCGACGGGCAACGACGTTGTATTCGGCGGGGGGTATCCGGCGTCGCAGCGGATCTTGAACCCCTACGTGCAGCCGGACGCGGCGGGCTCGAAGTACCTGGTGTTCCGGTGCCCGAGCGACGACGGGTTCGCCGACGAGCCGGGGGTGTCGGTGTACGAGCGGTTCGGCACGTCGTACATCTATAACGACGACATGCTCGCGGGCGTCGGGCTCGGCGAGGTGAGCACGGCGTCGGACCGGCTGTGCCTGGCGGGGGACGCGGGCTGGTTCGTGACGCTGAATCCGGCCTGGCCGAAGTGGGCGCGGTTCTCGCATACGGCGGCAGGGCATGCGTCGTTCAACGTGCTGTTCCTCGACGGGCACGTGCAGTACCTGGTCGTCGAGGAGAACGAGACCACGTCGCGTGACTACACGATCGATCCGTTCGAATAGGGCTCACCAAGGGCGATGATGATCGCGGTCGGATACCTCAACCCGCTGTTCCTGTACGGACTCGGGGCGCTGTCTTTGCCGATCCTTATCCACCTGCTGTTCAAGAAGCGGCGCAAGCGCATCCGGTTCAGCACGCTGCGTTTCCTCAAGCTGGTGACGCGGGAGAACGCGCGCCGGATGCGGGTGAAGCAGCTCTTGTTGTTGCTGCTGCGGCTGGCGGTCGTGGCGCTGATCGTGTTCGCGTTTGCCCGGCCGTTTCTGAGGAGCGAGGCGCTGGCGGGGCTCGGGCCGGGGGCGAAGGAGGTCGTGTTCCTCATTGACCGCTCGTACAGCATGCGGGCGCTGAGCGAGGCGGGCGGGACGAAGTTCGAGCGCGGCTTCAGCTACATCGTGGAGATGCTCGACGAGCTCAAGGCGGGCGACCGGGCGGCGGTCGTGGCGTTCGACGACGGGCCGGAGCTCGTGCACGAGATGACGGACGATTTCGGCGCGGTGCGCGGGGCGCTGGCGCGCGTGGCGCCGGGCGCGCGCACGACGAATTTCGCGGCGGCGCTCGCGTTCGCCCAGAAGGTGTTCGACTGGGACAGCGCGCGCCAGAAGGTGGTCTTTCTGGTGAGCGATCTGCAGGTGAGCGGTCTGGGCGAGCTGGGCGAGGTGCAGCTCAGGCGCGGCGTGGTGCTCGAGGTGCCGGACCTGACGCGGTCGCTCGGCAACGCGGCGGTGGGGAGGCTGGATGCGGCGGGCGATTTCCTGCTGAGCGAGTCGGCGCTGGTGATCAGCGCGCCGGTGCGGGACTACTCGACGAAGGCGCGGTCGGGCACGGCACAGCTCGTCGTGGGCGGTGAGGCGGCGGGCGAGCGCCGGGTGGAGCTCAAGGGGGCGGGGACGGCGACGGTCGAGTTCGAGCATACGCTCGAGACGCCGGGCGTGTACGGGGCGTCGCTGGCGCTGGAGCTCGAGGACGCGCTCGAGCTCGACGACCGCGCGTACGCTGCGTTCGACGTGCGCCGGGGGCTGCGGGTGCTGTGCGTCAACGGCACGCCGTCGCAGATCCCGTACTTTCGCGAGACGCACTACGTGGAGACGGCGCTCAACCCGTACCGGTTCGGCAAGGAGCCGGGCGCGACGATGTTCGATCCGCGCGTGATCAGGTCGGACGAGCTGGCGTCGCAGCGGCTGGCGGGTTACGACGCGGTGGTCCTGGCGAACGTGGACTACGTCGCGGCGGAGGCGGTCGCGGCGCTCGAGCAGTACGTGCGGGACGGCGGCGGGCTGATGATTTTCACGGGCGACCGGGTGTCGCTGATCCAGTACAACCGCGATCTGTACAAGGACGGGGCGGGGCTGCTGCCGGCGGCGCTCGACCCGCCGACGGGGACCTTGCTCGACGCGTCGGTGTTCTGGGAGATCACGAACTTCGAGCGCGAGCATTACATCTTCAAGCCGTTCGGCGATCCGGCCGAGGGCGACCTGAGCGTGCCGCGGTTCCATCGCATCCACCGGCTCGGAGCGATCGAGGGCGAGGGGGTGCGGGCGCTGGCGTTTTTCAACGACGGGCGGCCGATGCTCGTGCAAAAGAACTTTGGCAAGGGCCACGTGCTGCTCGTGCCGACGAGCGCGGATGCGGACTGGACGGACATGCCGAAGCGGAAGGTGTACCTGCCTTTCGTGCATCGCGCGATCGGGTACCTGTGCGGTGGCGAGGAACTGGCGCCGGCCGAGTCGTCGTTCTACGTCGGCGAGCCGGCGCCGCTGCCGGCGGGGGTCACGAAGGTGCTCGATCCGGCGGGGCGGGTGATCGAGCTCGAGGACGCACGCGTGCTGCGCCAGACGGAGACGCCGGGGCTGTACACGCTGCACCTCGACGACGGGAGCGAGCGGGCGCTGGCGGTGAACGTCAATACGGTCGAGTCGGACCTGCGGGCCTACAGCGTGGCGGCGTTCAGGAAGATCCTGGCGGGCGAGCAGGACCGGGCCGCGCTGGCGGGTCTCGGCGACGATGACCTCGCGGACCGCGACGAGGTCTGGCAATACCTGTTCATGGCGCTGCTGGTGTTTCTGCTGGCCGAGACGTGGTTGGCGAACCGGACGTATATTTAGCCGTCGGTGAACACGAGGGCGCCTGAGCGTGTCCTAATCACGGCGGGCGCAGGTGCTTATTGACAACGAGCCGGTGCTGGTGTTATTGTTGCGGTGAGGCGCGATTCGGGAGGGAGCTGAGATGACCGAGGACATCATATATATAGAGCGGAAGCTGCGGGCGCTCCGGGGGAGCAAGCGGCGGTTCTACGTCACGTTCGGTGCGGCGGTCATTGTGGCGACGCTGACGCTGGGCATCCTTGTCTTCTCGTCGATCGATCTGCACGTGTCGCTGCGGGCGTGGCTGCGTGCGATGTTCTTCGGCCTGTTGATCTTCGGGGCGCTCGTGCTGTTGACGGGGCTGGTGGTGATCCCGATCCTGCGGCGGCTGGGGATCCTGCGGCTGACGTGGGACGTGGAGCGGACGTTCCCGAAGCTGGACGCGTCGCTGGCGACGACGGTGGAGTACACGGTCGAGCCGTTCAAGCGGTCGCATTACACGAGTGCGGAGATGGCGGCGGCGCTCGCCGGGCAGACGCGGGAGCGGGTGGCGGGGCTCGAGTTCCGCCGGAGCGTGCGCTGGGCGCGGCTGAGGTGGCCGGGCGTGGCGATGGCCGTGGTGCTGATCGGGCTCATTTCGTACGTGGCGTTCGTGCCGAGTGCGGCGACGTCCGTGCACCGGATGGTGACGCCGTGGGAGGAGGTCACCTACACGCGCGTGGCGGTGGCGCCGGGCAGCGTGGAGCGCGAGGAGCTGAGCGATCTCGACGTGCGCGCCGAGCTCCGCGGCCGCATCCCGGAGGAAGCGACGATCCACTTCGAGAACGCAGACGGCGCGTGGACGAGCGAGACGATGCAGCTTGTCGCGGAGCAGGTCCGTCCGATGCGCGCCAGCCACACGTTCGAACGGTTGACGAAAACGTTTTCGTATTTCATCAGGGCGGGCGACGCCGTGTCGCCGAAGTACACGGTCACGGTGTATCCGGACCCGAAGATCGAGAAGATCACGGCCGAGCTGGTGTTTCCCGCGTACACGCAGTTGCCGAAGCAGACGATCACGAAGGGCGACATCGTGGCGCTGCGCGGGACGAAGGTGACGCTGACGGCGGAGGCGAACACGGTGCTGGGCGACGCGCGGCTGGTGCGTGACGACGGCACGGAGGAGGCGCTGACGATCGGCGACGATGCGCGGAGCGCGAGCGGCACGTTTGTCGTCGAGGCGAACGCCACGTACGAGCTGCACATCGAGGATACGCTCGGCCACCGGAACAAGGAGCCGAAGGGCTACTCGATCGTGGCGATCAAGGACACGGTGCCCGACGTGCGGATCATCCATCCGGGCAAGGACATGAAGGCGACCAAGACGAGCGAGGTGCCGGTCGAGTTCGAGGTGGCCGACGACTTCGGCATCGAGGAGGTCGGCCTGGTGTTCAACGTCCGGATGGAAGGCGAGCGGCGGGAGGTCGTCAGGAAGTTCGACACGCGCACGCTGACGGCGCACGACGAGGCGTTCATCGCGCTCGAGCAGTTCGGGCTGCAGGAGCGCGACCTCGTCAGCTATTACGTGTACGCGGTGGACAACGACTCGGTGACGGGCCCGAAGCAGGGGATCTCGAACGTGTACTTCATCGAGATCGTGCCGTACGAGGAGAAGTACCGGCTGGCGGGGGGCATGCCCGGTGAGATGCCGCCGAGTCTCGACATTCTCGAGGAGCTGATCCGGGTCCAGAAGGAGGTCATCCAGAAGACGTTCAGGGTGCTCAACGAGTGGAGCACGCCCGTCGAGGAAGACGTGTGGGAGCGGGTGCTCGGCATCGCGTCGCTCGAGCTCGAGAACGCCGACCTGGCGGAGGACTTCGCCGTGACGTTCCAGCAGGAGCTGCTGGCGGCGGGCTACGAGAGCGAGATCTACAAGGTGCAGAGCATCGAGCAGGCGGCGGTGTTCATGCGGAACGCGGCCGACCTGCTCGAGAGCGGCGAGCCGCGGGCGGCGACGGCGCCGGAGCAGCAGGCGCTCGCGGCGCTCTACAAGGCGCTGAGCGATCTCGAGCATCTGATCTCGCAGAGCGAGTCGAGCAGCTCGAAGAAGAAAGCGGAGGAGATCCGCCAGGCGCTCGAGCTGGCGCAGAAGAAGGCGCGTGAGAAAGCGAGGGAGAAGCAGGAGGAGCGTGAGAAAGCGCTCGAGGAGGAGAAGGGCAAGCTCGAGGAGTTGAAGGAACGGCAGAAGCAGCTCAACGAGCAGATGGCCAAGCAGGCGAAGAGTCAGGAATCGAGCGAGAGCTCGAGCGAGAGCAGCTCGCAGGCGTGCTCGCAGATGGGTTCGCAGCAGAAGGGGCTTAGCGGCGAGACGAAGGCGGCGGCGCAGCAGCTCGACCAGATGGCGAGGCAGGACCCGAACCTGAGCAGCACAGCGCCGAAGAGCGCCGAGAAGGCGAGCGAGAAGATGGATGAGGCGGCCGAGCAGCTCGACGAGGCCGACGCGAAGGAGGCGCTCGAGAAGGGCCGCGAGGCCGAGCAGCTCCTCGACCGGGCGCTGCAGGAGATCAAGCAGGCCGAACAGCGCAACGTGCAGGACGCGCTCGAGCGGCTGGCCAGGGACCTCGACGAGGCGGCGCGCGAGCAGGGCGAGCTCAAGGAGAAGACGGGTGAGGCGCCGGCCGGGTCGGAAGAGCTCAAGAAGGCGACCGGGCAGCAGAAGGAGCTGAAAGAGACGACCGACGATCTTGCCAGCGACGCCGAAGGTCTGACGCCGCGGGTCAGCGAGGAGAATCCCGCCGCCGGCGAGAAGCTCGGCGAGGCGTCGGGGAAGCTCTCGTCGGGCGAGATCCAGGAAGCGATGGAGAGCGCGGCGGAGAGGATGTCGTCGGCGGGCGGCGCGGCGGCGGGGTCGAGCCAGGAAGAGGCGAAGCAGGGGCTTCGCGAAGCGGCGAACCTGGCGAGTGAGGCGCTGCGGGCGATGTCGAAGACGGAGAAGGAGAAGCTTCTTGAGGCGATCGCCAAGGCCAAGGAGGCGCTCTCGCAGCAGCGCGGGGTGAACCGCGCGGCCGAGGAGATCGCGGCGGACCCGACGCCGAGCGCGTCGCAGAAGGAGGCCAAGGCGAAGCAGCTTGGCGATCGGCAGGCCGGGGCGCGGCGAGTGACGGAGGAATTGATCGAGGGGCTCACGGAGCTGGCCAAGGGCGAGAAGTACAAGCCGGAGACGAAGGAGTTCCGCGACGCGCGGCGCGAGATGGACATGGCGAAGCGCGACCTCGACGAGGGCAACCTGACGAACGCGGCGGCCTCGGGCCAGCTCGCGGCGGAGCGGCTCACGAAAGGGCTCGAGAAGCTGCAGCAGCTCTACGGGCAGGTGCTGCTCGACGACCTGGCGCAGGCGATCCGCGAGGCCGACCGCCTCGCGCGCGACCAGGAGCGCGTCAAGGAGGAGACGGCGGAGATGAAGGCGAGCGCGCCGACGGAGACTGAGAAGGCGAAGGCCGCGCTCAAACAGAAGTGGGTGGGCGACGACGCGGCGGCGCTCGAGGACAAGGTCGGAAGCCTCGTCGAGCAGGCGGAGACGTCGGACAGCGAGGCGCGCGGGCGCCTGGCTCAGGCCGAGGCGACGCTGGCGGCGGAGGCGCTCGAGACGGATCTCGACGAGAGCCGTGAGGACCTCGAGGCGGGCCGCGCGGCGGACGCGGAGCCGAAGCAGGGGCGGGCGGTCGAGGCGTTCAAGGAGGCGAGGGCCGACCTCGAGCGTGCCTACAAGATCCTGACGACGTCGGAGCTCGAGCGGCTCTGGGAGGCGACCGAGCAGCTCGGCAAGCTGAGCGAGGAGCTGGCGCGGATGCGTGAGGCGACCGAGGCGCCAAGCGGCGAGCAGAAGGAGGGCATGGCCAAGGCGCTGAGCGAGCAGGCGGAGAACATGTCCGACATGCAGGGCACGGAGGCGTCGCGGTCGGCCTTGAGCGCGGCGGCGCAGGTGATGCACGGCGGGCGAGCGCACGGCCGGGAGCCGTTCACGCGGGAGGCCGACCGGCTCGAGTACGTGCACGAGCAGGTGACGCAAGCGATCGGCGAGCTCGTCAAGCGGATCGACGTTTTGGTCAAGGCGCGCAAGATCCTGTTGCCCAAGGACGAGACGTGCCCGCCGCAGTACCAGGCGCTCGTCGAGTACTACTACAAGGTGCTCTCGGAATTCTAACCCGGCCGCGCACGCGGCCGCCACCGACCGGGGAGATCATGGCGCTTCGTTTCGCAGGCCCGATGCCGTTGGCGCTCGTTGTGCTCACGGTGGTGCTGTTCGTGGCGCTGCTGGTGCTTGCGTACGTGCGCACGACGGCGCCGGTGCGGCGTTGGACGCGGGGGTTGATGATCGGCATCCGGTTCGTGACGTTTGCCGTGGTGGTCTTCTGCCTGCTCGAGCCGCAGCGCGCGGTGCCGTTAGGCCGGGACGACGGGCCGCTCGTGGCGGTGCTGATCGACACCTCGCTGAGCATGGGGATCAAGGACGCGGCGGACACGCGCATCCACACGCTTCGGGAACTGCTCGAGACGAAGCCGTTCGAGGCGCTCGAAGAGGGGCTGTCCGTCGAGTATTTCGGGTTCGATCGCGCGGTGCGGCGGCTGGAGAACCCGCTGGGGCCGCCGATCGAGGGCCAGCGGACGGACTTCGCCACGGCGCTCTCGTTCCTGCGGGAGACGGCGCGGCGGCGGCGCGTGGTGGGGGCGGTGCTGTTCAGCGACGGGCGCGACACGAGCGGGCGCGACGCGACGCGCGCGGCGGAGGCGCTCGGGCATCGGGACGTTCCGGTCTATGCGGTGCCCGTCGGGACGGCGACGGAGCTCAAGGACGTGCGGGTGGACGGTGTGGCGACGAACAAGAGCGTGTCGAAGGACGCGACGGTGACGGTGCGGGCGACGGTGTCGCAGTCGGGCTACACGGGGCGCACGGTGCCGGTGTTCCTGATGCGGGGCTCGTCGAGCATCGTGGCGCGTCAGATGGTCACGTTCGCCGAGGGGCCGCGGGCGGTCGAGTTCGAGCACACGCCTCGGGGCGCGGGGATCCATTCGTATCGGCTCTTCATCCCGCCGCTTTCGGACGAGCTGGTCGAGGCGAACAACGAGCAGCCGTTCATCGTCAACGTCGAGAACCGCAAGCTCAAGGTGCTGTACGCGGAGGGGACGGGCCCGTGCGCGTACGGCCCGTGGGAGTTCGAGGCGCAGTATCTCGTCGCGGCGCTCGAGGAGGACGGGGACGTGGAGGTGACGTGGATGCTGGGCTTCGAGCGTGACGCGCGGCCCGACCTCGGGGTCTATTCGGTGAACCATCCGGTGTACGGGTGGCCGCGCAGCAAGAAGGCGCTGTTCCAGTACGACGTGCTGATCATCAGCGACGTGATGCTGGACAACTTCACCGAGGACGATTTGGATCACATGGTGGAGTTCGTCACCGAGCACGGCGGGGGTTTCATCATGATCGGGGGCATCACGTCGTTCGGCCGCGGCGGGTGGGACGAGACGGTGGTGGACAAGATCCTGCCGGTGGACATGGAGGGCGAGCTCGACGTGGACAATCCGGAGTACTTCAAGTGGCAGGTGACGCCGGAGGGAATCACGCACCCGCTGATGCAGATTGACGAGGACGCGGTGAAGAACCGGGTGATCTGGGAGCGCATGCCGCACTTCTACGGGGCGAACCGGGTCGTGCGCGGCAAGCCGGGGGCGATCGTGCTCGCCGTGCACCCGAGCCGCGAGAACGTCTTCGGCAAGCACCCGATGTGCACGGTGCAGGAGATCGGCAAGGGCCGGACGATGGCGTTCTGCCCGGACACGACGTGGCACTGGGGGCAGGACTTCGAGACGATCTGGGGCGAGCAGGGCGTCGGGGGCGACTACGACAACCGGTACTACAAGAAGTTCTGGAAGAACGCGATTCGCTGGCTCGCGCACTACCGGGCGGAGATTCCGAAGAAAAACGTCACGGTGCAGACGGAGCGGTCGAGCTACGCGCTGGCGCGGCCGGTCGAGGTGACGATCAAGGTGCTCGACGACAACTTCGACAACATCCCCGACGCGCAGGTGCGCGCGGCGCTGTGGCGCGACGGGCGGCGTGTGCGCGAGCTGGCCGTGCGCTACAGCGCGGCGGCGAAGGGCTACGTTGCGTCGTTCGAGGCCGAGCGTGAGGGGCGGGCCGAGGTGCGCGTGCAGGCGACATACGAGGGCAAGGCGGTGGGCGAGGACAGGGCCGTGCTGGCGTTCCATCGCGATAACGTCGAGTACCGCGACTACCGGGTGGATCCGGAAGCGCTCGGGGCGCTCGTCGAGTCCACGGGCGGCAGGCTCGTGAGCGCCGGGGAGCTCGGCGGGGTGGTGCGGGAGTTCCGCACGCGGGCGAAGCAGACGGCGGCGACGGTTTTCGAGGACGTGTGGGACGTGCCGCTGATCTGTGCCGCGCTGCTGGTGCTGCTCGCGGCGGAGTGGATCTACCGGCGCAGGCGGGGGCTGGCGTGATGTGGCGGGCGGCGTCGAGCGCATTGGCGGCATGGCTGCTCTTCGTCGTCGTGCAGCCGCTTGCCTTCGGGCAAGGAAACGGGCCGTCGCTGCGGCGGGTCGAGGGCGAGGCGCTGCCCGAGCAGACCGAGGCGGAGGCGAAGGCGCAGGCGGAGTTCGTGCGGCTGGCGCAGGCGAAGGCGTATGGCGAGGCGGAGAAAGTGCTGCGCGGGCTGCGCGACGCGCAGGAGGCGCCGGGGCCGCTCAACATCCGCGTGGATTCGAATACGTTCTACGGCTCGCTGCAGACCGATCAGGCGGTTTCGATTCTGATTCTGCTGCTCGACTCGGTGGATGCGCGCACACGCGAGCCGGCGGTGCGCATCCTCGGGTATCGCCAGGCCCACGTTGCGGGCGGGCGGGTGCTCGAGCTGCTCGACGATCCGAGCCCGCGCGTGCGGCAGGCGGCGGCCAGCACGCTGGGCCGGCTGGGCGTGCGCAAGGCGGTGCCGAAGATCAAGGCATTGCTCGAGAGCGATGACGTGAACATCGCGTATGGGGCGGCGGACGCGCTCGCGTCGTTCGGCGACGTGTCGCTGGCGCCGGCGCTGATCGCGCGGTACCGTCGGGCGGGGCCGGAGTTGAAACGGCGGCTCATCTACCCGATCGGCCGGTTCAAGACCGACGAGGTGAAGGAGATGCTGCTGGGGATCGTCGAGGACGGGTCGCCGGAGGAGGTTTCGAACGCGATCTGGCCGCTTTCGCAGTTCGAGGACGAGCGGATCGTGCCGCTGCTGCTCAAGCGTCTCGAGACGGCCGATGCCGAGCGGGGTGAAGCGTACCCGCTCGTCTCGGCGCTGGGGCGGTCGAAGGACGCGCGCGCGTATGCGGCGCTGGTGGAGTTGCTGGAGTCGGGCGAGGAGAACGTGCGGGGCCAGGCGGCGTACGCGCTGGGGCAGTTGGGCGACCCGAAGGCGGTGCCCGTGTTGATCGCCACGCTCGAGAAGACGAAGGACTCCTCGCGCCGCCAGATCCTGCAGGCGCTGGGCATGCTGGGCACGGACGAGGCGATGGAGGTGTTGCTCGAGGAGCTCAAGACAGCCGACGCGAACACGCGCAGCTCGATCTTCTACTCGATTGCTCGCTCGGAGAATCCGCGCGTCATCCCGGTGCTGATGGAGGCGCTCGACGACGAGAACGACAACCTGCGGCAGAGCGCGTGCCGCGCGCTGGGCCGGCTGCGGGTGAACGAGGCGGTGCCGAAGGTGGCTGAACTGCTCAAGGACAAGGCGCAGTATGTGCGGTATGCGGCGGCGGCGGCGCTGGGCCAGATCGGGGATCGCCGCGCGCTCAAACCGCTCATCGAGGCGTCGAAGGTGGAGACGGAGAAGCTGCCTAAGGACTGGATGATCCTGGCGATCGCGCAGATCAATCGCTACAAGGAGCCGGTGAGCCTCGAGGAGATGCTGGAGCGGATCGGCCAGGCGCACAGGGTGCTCTGGACACGGACCGACGAGGAGGACGCGGACCTCGAATGGATCGGGCTGGAGAACGAGTTCGTTGTCTTCTTCGACACGAAGCTCTACACTGTGCGGGACTTTCGCGACGCGCTCGACACGGCGGGCGTGGGCGAGGTGACGGTCAACGTGCTGCACTTCGCGCCGGACCGGGTGTGGATCGGCACGACGAAGGGGCTGTTCGCCTACACGCGGCTGACGCGCACGCTCGAGCAGTACGCGGTGGCCATGCGGTACGTGGACGCGGACGTGACCGCGGTGAGCGGCGACCGGGGCGCGGTGGTCGTCACGGTCGAGGCGGGCGGCGAGACCGAGCGCTACCGCTACGACCCGAAGGCCGACGCGTGGTCGGCGGTGGAATAGGCGCGCCAGACACACCCCGTGCAGGGGAGGCATGCCATGCCGGGTGAGGCGTTGAACCTCCGGATTGGGCCTGCGGGATGGTCGTACGACGACTGGGAGGGGGTGGTGTATCCGGCGCCCAAGCCGAAGGGGTTCGATCCGCTCGCGTATCTTTCGCGGTACTTCGACGTGATCGAGATCAACAGCACGTTTTACCGGCCGCCGGCGGCGCGGGCGGCGGCGAGCTGGGTGCGCCGGACCGGTCATAACGCGCAGTTCAAGTTTACGCTGAAGCTGTACCAGAAGTTCACGCACGAGCGGCGCGGGATCACCGAGGAGGACGAGACGGCGTTCAAGTCGGGCATCGAGCCGATCGTGGAGGCGGGCAAGCTCGGGTGCGTGCTGATGCAGTTTCCGTGGTCGTTCAAGTACTTTCCTGAGAACTCGCTCTACCTCAAGCGGCTCGTCGAGCGGTTCGCCGATTATCCCCTGGTGCTCGAGGTGCGCAACGCGTCGTGGGACAACGAGGTCGTCTACGAGCTGTTGGCCCAGCGCGGGGTGGGCTTCTGCAACATTGACCAGCCGGCGTTCCGGAACCAGTTGCGGCCGACGCAGCTTGCGACGAGCGGGGTGGGCTACGTGCGGCTGCACGGGCAGAACACGGAGAGCTGGTTCAAGGAGGACGCGGGCCGGGACGAGCGGTACAATTACTACTACTCGATGGAGGAGCTCAAGCCGTGGGTCGAGCGGATCCGGGCGGTGGTTGAGGAGACGAAGGAGACGTACGTCATCACGAATAACCACTTCCAGGGCCAGGCGGTGGCGAATGCGCTGCAGTTGCAGTTTCTGGCGCGCGGCGGGTGCGTGCCGACGCCGCTCTCGATGCACGACCGGTTTCCGGAGCTGAAGGGGATCTCGACGACGCAGGCGCCGCAGGCGAAACTCTTTTGAGTCGTATGTAACCCTTTCAGGGTATGGCTTTGTTGTGCGTGGATTCTCCCAGGGTTGCGCTTCGACCCTCGACGGGCTCGGGTCGAAGCTGACCCTGGGCTTTTCTATTCGGCCCTTTCAGGGCGAGGGTTGACGGTGACAGGATTGGCGTTGGCGTTCGTGGGCTTGTGCCGTACGCTGTTGGCTGTGCTGGGATGTATCGTTGGAGGTGGGCACGATGAAGATGATAACCGGGGCGATCCTGATCCTTGCCGGATTCGTCGGCATTGGATTTGGCAGCATGCGCGACCTATTTGACAGGGGAGTGCCGACTCTATTGGGGCTCGCATTCCTGGTGGCCGGCGTGGCGTATCTCATTGTCGGCACAATCAGTGACGGGAAGAAGAAGTAGCGCGTCTGCACTTTGGGCGAGTGTGGCCGGGAGGCGTTCCTGTTGGCGCAACGGTCTTGACCGGGCGTGGGGGGCGTGAAAGACTCGGGCCGGATTCCAGCGAGGAGGTTGCGAGGCATGGGACGAGGTCCGGGTGAGGCGCGGTTTTCGGTTTCGGACAACGTGGTCGTGGCGGGCAACCGGCACATCGAGCTCGAGGTGGACATTCACCGGCGGCTGTCGCCGCGCCGGCTGATGGACGTGCGCGTGGGCCGCTGCGTGGCCGACGACGACTACGGCTACCGGCTGACGCTCGCGGAGCCCGCGCGGACGAGCCTGGGCGCGGAGCTCGTGGATTTCTCGACGCGCTGCCGGCCGGAATCGTTCGTTGAACTGACCTTCACCGGGCGGCTGCGGTTTCCGGGCCGCGGGGCGCCGGACGACCTCTATCTTACCCAACGTTTCTTCATTCCTGCCGACGAGCCGTGGCTGGAGGAGACGATCACTTTGCACAACGGGAGCCGGCGCACGTACGCCGTGCGCGACGTGGCGTTCGGGTTCCGCAAGCGGCTTGCGGACGCATCGGGCGGCGCCTTGGTGGCCGAGCTGCAGGGGGCCGAGTTGCGCTCGCTGCCGTTCCAGCGGCGATGGGGACTGCGCGTTGATCGCGGGCGGGAGCTGTTCACGGCGCTCGAGCTCGCGGCGTCGAAGCCCGGCCGGCTGCCGGACTATGCGGCCGAGGGGTGGAGCCTTGGCGACGGGCGGCGCGGGCTGCTCGTGCTGAAGCACAAGGCGGCTTCGATCGAGTTCAGCGTGCTCAAGGCGGAGCGGCACCGTCGCGCGCGCGTGCTGCGGTTCGGCGGTGCGGGCCTCTACCGGGGCGATCCGGAGGAAGCGTGCGTGCTTGCGCCGCGTTCGTCGTTCGCGTTCGGCACGACGCGCACCGTGTTGTTCCGGGGCGACTGGATGGAGGCGTGCCGCCTGTTTCGCGAGGCGATGGACGAGCGGGGGCACGTCGCGCCGCCGGGCTACAGGCCGAAGCTGTTCTGGAACGTGCTGTACAACCTCGGGTGCGAGCTCGACAAGCCGCCGAAGCCGGCGTACACGCGTGCGCAGCTCGACGAGGAGGCGGCGCGGGCACAGGCGGCGGGCTGCGAGACGCTGTACCTCGATCCGCGCTGGGACACCGTGATGGGCTCGACGAAATGGGACACGCAGCGGCTCGGGGCGATGCGCCGCTTCGTCGAGCGGATGCGCGCGACGTACGGCCTGGATGTAGCGCTCCACACCATGATGAACACGCACAGCGAGAGCGAGTACGCGGGACTGTACCGCACGACCGAAGGCGGCGAGATCAACAAGTGGGACGACATGCTCGCGATGCCGTGCACCTCGACGAGGTGGGTGGATGAAAAGGTGAAACGGTTATGCACGCTTGCGCGCGATAGGGCGAGCTGGCTCATGATTGATTTCACCGATTTCGTGCCCGGCACGGAGTGCCATGATCCGGCGCACGGCCACGTGGTGCCGTCGAGACGCATCGATCATGCGAACGGGCTGCTGCGTCTCTACCAGGGCGTGAAGGAGACGTATCCCGACGTGGTGCTCGAGGCGCACGACCGGATTCGGTCGGGGACGCAGGACTGGCATCCGATGCATTTCCAGCACGGGCTGCCGGGGAGCTTCGACGAGCTGTGGGGCTTCGAGCTGATGTGGGACTGCATGGATGATCTGACGTCGGGGCGCGGCGAGACGCTGTACTACTACAACCTGTGCTACTCGATCCCCATGTACCTGCACATTAACCTCGACAAGGACAACGAGCATCTCGTGCTGTTCTGGTGGTATGCGTCGGTCGTGCGGCGGCTGGGGATCGGCGGGCTGACCGACACGAGATCCGAATACTTCAGGAAGCTGAAAGCGGCAGTCAGGACGTATAAGCGGCTGCGGCGCTTCTATGCGCATGGTGTGTTCTGGGGGATTGACCCGCACGCGCACGTGCACGTGCTGACGGGGCGCGGGGCGGTCATCAACCTGTTCAACGTCGGTACGCGGAAGAAAACGATGCGGCGGACGCTCGACCTCGCGCGCGTCGGGCTCGAGCCGACGAAGGGCCTCCGCGTCGAGGGGGCCGAGTGGTCGCTCAAGGGCACGCGGCTGAGCGTCCGGGCGTCCGTGCCTCGGATGGCGCCGCACCTCGTCGAGGTGAGGGTGTAAAGCCGGAACTGCTGAGGCCGGTTTCACGACGGGGAGGCGTTGTTTTCCCGGACTCGAAAAGGGTTTCGGCTCAAGGCGGCTCACCCGTATAATGCGGCCCGATCCAATGAGACCCGTAACGAAGCAGTGATTCGACTATGGCTGATATTGCCCGACAGCTTGAGATGATTCAGCGCGGCGCGGACGAGGTGGTGCCGCTCGACGAGATGGAGCGGAAGCTGAAGCAGGCGGCGAAGTCCGGGACGCCGCTGCGGATCAAGTACGGCATTGATCCGACGACGCCGGACGTGCACATCGGCCACCTCGTGCCGGTGCAGAAGATGCGGACGTTCCAGGACCTGGGGCACGTCGGCGTGATCATCATTGGCGACTACACGGCGCAGATCGGGGACCCAACGGGGCTCGACGAGTCGCGTGCCGCGCTGAGCCGCGAGGCCGTGCGCGCGAACGCCGAGCGCTACGTCGAGCAGCTCGGGGCGGTGCTGAATCTCGACACGAAGCACCTGGAGGTGCACTACCAGACCGAGTGGTTCGGCGAGATGGTGCTGCAGGACGTGATCGAGCTGCTGGCGAAGTTCACGTTTGCGCAGATGATGGCGCATGACACGTTCCGGCGCCGGTACGAGGAGGGGCTGCCGCTGTCGCTGCACGAGTTGATGTACCCGGTGCTGCAGGCGTATGATTCGGTGGCGATCGAGGCCGACGTCGAACTGGGGGCGACAGAGCAGAAGTTCAACATCCTGCTCGGGCGGGACCTGCAGCGTCTGTATGGTCAGGAGCCGCAGGTGGCGATTCTCAACCCGATCCTGGTCGGGACCGACGGCGTGAACAAGATGAGCAAGAGCCTGGGGAACACGATCGCCATCGGGGACGCGCCGGGCGAGAAGTTCGGCAAGGTGATGTCCATTCCCGACGGGATCATCGCCAACTACTACGAGTTCGCGACGGACTGCACGCTCGAGGAGCTTGCGGAGGTCAAGCAGAAGCTGGCGGCCGGCTCGGTCAACCCGCGTGACCTCAAGTTCGAGCTTGCCCGCCGCATCGTTGCCCGCTTTCACGGCGACGACGCGGCAGGCGCTGCCGGCGAGGAGTTCGAGCGCGTTTTCAAGCAGAAGAAGGCGCCGGCGGACATGTTGCAGTACCCTGTTGTTCCCGAAGCGTTGCAGGACGGGCGGCTGAGTCTGGTGAGCGCCATGGTCTCGACAGGGGTGGCGGCGACGAACAGCGAGGCACGGCGAGTCATCGCGCAAGGTGGCGTGTCGCTGAACGAGGAGCGTATCCTGGATCCGTACTACACCTGGGTCCCAGCCGGTGAGGATGTGCTGAAGGTGGGGAAGCGGCGATTTGTGCGTGTCATCGTCGTGGACGGGCGTGGGTAACGGGTAAGCCTCGAAGGGGCGTTTGAGAGGAGCCACGGGCGCAAGGGCCTGTTGAAAAACTCGGTTTATGTAAGCCCTTCAGGCTATGTTTTGGTTTGTTGCGGGCCCTGTACCCAGGGTGGCGCTTTGCCCCTCGCCGAGCTCGGGGCAAAGCTGACCCTGGGCTGTTCTATGGAGCCCCTTTGGGGCAAAGGTTCTGGGCAGAGCTTCGAAGACCAAGGGCGGACTTTTTCAACAGGCCCGCAAGCCCGTGGAGCATGGAGCCGGCAATAACGGATTAGAGCCCCGCCAGGGGCGATTGAGGCGCATTGCGAAGAATTCAGTCGCCCCTGAGGGGCTCTGGCCAGTCGGCCGTTCGCGGTTCCACGGGCTCGCGCCCGAGGCTACTCCCAGTCGCCGCTGGCGCGGCTCATGACGTTCAGATAACAGGCTTCGACTGCGGAAGGAGAGAAACTTGCCTGCGCAGGCAAGCGTTCTCGCGTAACTGGGAAACGGAGGACAGGGGAGCGATGGGTCTTCAGGAAGAGGTCAGAGCAAAAGAGGCGCGGGTGCGGGCGTTTCTCGACGAGCGAAAGTACGATGCGCTCGTGCTGACGACGCAGGCGAATTTTGCGTGGGTCACGGGCGGCGGGGACAATCACGTCGTGCTGGCGGCGGACGCGGGCGTGGCGTCGGTCGTGATTACGCGCGAGGGGAAGTACGTGGTGACGAACACCATCGAGGCCGGGCGCATCATGGCCGAGGAGATCGCGGCGCCGGGCTACGAGCTCAAGGTGGTGAACTGGTTCGAGGCGGATGCGGGGGCCGAGGTGGCGCGGCTCACCAAGGAGCTCAAGGTGGCGTCGGACACAGGGGTCGCGGGCTCGACGGTCGAGGCGGGCGGGATCACGGCGCTACGCGCGTCGCTCACGCCGGAGGAGATGGACAAGTATCGCTGGCTGGGCGCGCATACCGAGCAGGCCTTGAGCGCGGTGTGCAAGGGACTGAAGCCGGGGGTAACGGAGAACGAGGTTGCGGGTCGGCTTGCGGAGTTGCTCTACGCGAAGGGGATCGCGCCCGTTGTGCTGCTGATCGCGGCCGATGAGCGGATCGAGAAGTACCGGCATCCGATCAATACCGACAAGAAGGTCGAGCGGTGCGTGATGGCCGTTGTGTGCGCGCGGCGCTGGGGGCTGATTGTCTCGTGCACGCGGCTGGTGCATTTCGGGGCGTTGCCCGCCGAGCTGCGGCGCAAGCACGATGCGGTGGTGCGGGTGGATGCGGCGTTCAACCTGAGCACGACGGTGGGCGCGCCGCTGGGCGAGATTTTCGCCGCGGGGCAGAAGGCGTACGCCGACGCGGGCTTTCCCGACGAGTGGCGGCTCCACCACCAGGGCGGCTCGACGGGCTATGCGGGCCGGGACGTCGTCGCCACGCCGGGCGAGACGGCGAGGGTGCAGGTCAATCAGGCGTTTGCGTGGAACCCCTCGATCACGGGCACGAAGTCGGAGGACACGGTGCTGGTGACGGAGGCGGGCCTCGAGTGGCTGTCGCTTTCGCCGGAGTGGCCGATGCTCGAGGTGGAGTTCAAGGGCGAGACGGTGAGGCGCGAGGACATTCTAGTCGTCTGAGCCGGATTCGGCGTCCGGGGACGGGGCATCAGCCGGTTCGGCCGCTTTCGAGTGGATGGCCTCGGCGCGCGCCTCGTATTCCACGGCCTTCTCTTCCTTGCCGGCCTTCCTGTAGGTCGCTGCGATCTGCTCAAGCGCGGACGCCGTGAGCCAGTGCTGGGGCCCCAGTGCCTGCTCGAAGATGCCGAGCGCCTCTTCGTGAAGGGCCTCCGCCTTCGCGTCGTCGCCCTGGGCAACATCAACACGTGCGAGGTCTATCAGACACCAGGCAGCACAGGGGTGTTGCGCGTTGAAGTAGTCTTCCGTGAGCGTCCTGGCGCGTTCCAGGAGCGATCTTGCTTCATCGTACTTGCCGTCGCTTGTGGCGGCCACCGCCAGGGACCTCAGGCCTCGGGCCGTTGTCGTCGGGTCGGCGGCGGCTGAGTCGTCCTGCGCCAGGGTCTCACGCGCCTGCGTGGAGAGCGCCTTGGCCTGCTCGGGGTTGCCCAGCTCGCGACGCGCTCTCGCCAGGTCGGCGCGCGCGCACGCCGTCTGGTGTGCGTCCCGGCCGAATTCGGTCTCGTAGAAGGGCAGCACTTTCTCGAGCAGCGCCGCGGCGCGCTCGTGCTGCTGCGTGTGGGTGTAGAGGCTTGCCAACTCCAGCCGGGCGCCGGCGATTTCGTAGTCCCATTCGCCGGCGGGAAGCCCTTCCATGATCTGAACTGCACGTTCGAGCGGGGAGCGTGCCTTGTCGTACTGGCGCCACTCCAGATACGCTTCCCCCACGTCGGTCAGCGCGCAGGCCAGGTCTGCCTGGTCGCTGTTCGGGATCGCTTCGAGCACCTGGAGCGCCCGTGTGTAATAGGAAAGCGCGTCGTCAACCCGGCCGTAGTGCGCGGCGAACCGGCCGCCTCCTCTCAGCGCTCCGGCGTAGTCGGCGCTGTCGTCGCCGCAGAGCTTTCGCCTGATCTCGAGCTGTCTCGAGAACGTGCTCTCGGCTTCTTCGTGCTTGCCTTGATCGCCGTAGAACCACGCCCGGTCCCAGAGGGCGTTGGCGAACTCGACGCTTTCCTCGCCGTGAAGCTTTCGGTAGATGACCAGCGCGCGGTCGAGATACCCCTGCGCGGTGTCGTACTTCTGCTGATCCTTGTAGAAGCGGGCAATGTGCTGGAGGGCGCCGGCGAAGTCTTCGCTTCGCTCGCCGTGGAGCTTCCGCTCAATCTCGAGGGCACGTACGTGGCAGG
This sequence comes from uncultured Verrucomicrobiota bacterium, assembly GCA_964550015.1. Classification (GTDB taxonomy): domain Bacteria; phylum Auribacterota; class JABMQX01; order JAFGEW01; family JAFGEW01; genus CAZJXV01. The sequence continues at coordinate 1,693 of CAZJXV010000014.1, read as the reverse complement.
CCTCGGCCTTGTCATGCGCCTGCTGGCGCTCGTAGAGCCAGGCAAGCCCGTACACGGCCTGGAGGTACTCGGCGCTCACCTCGCCGTGGAGCTTGCGATTGACCTTGAGGATGTGGGCATGGCACACGCGCGCTTTCTCGTACTTTTCCCGGCGCTCGTAGAGCCAGGCGAGTTCGTGCAGGGTGTCGGCAAGCTCGGCGCTCAGGTCGCCGTGGCACTTGCGATCAATGGCCACGGCGCGTCTGAGCAGCGCTTCCGCCTCATCGAGCTTGCCTTGCTGCTCGCGCAGCGCGGAGTAGTCCTGGAGGCAATCAGCGACATGCTCGCTTTCCGGCCCGACGCTCTTCTCGAGCATCTCGAGGCATTGGGCGTAGGTCGCCGCCGCGTCGTCGTAGCGTTCCTGGTATGAGTAGACCAGGGCGAGCAAGCTGAGATCGAACGCCACCTCCTCGTGCTCGGGCCCGTAGGCCTTGGTGTCGACGGCCACGGCCCGGCGCGCGAGCCGTTCGGCCTCGTCGTATCGCTCCTGCATCCCGCAGATCGATGCGAGGCGGTACAACACCAAGGCAAGATCGGGGCGATACCTGTCATCCGCCTTCTCGAGGATGGCGAGTGATCGCCTGTAATATGACGCCGCCTCGTCAAGCTTCCACTGGTTTTCGCAGTACCAACCGAGCGCGCGCAGGTCGCCGGCGACCTCGACGTGTTGGGGGCCGTAGACGTGCTGATCGATGGCGTACACGCGTGCGTAGAGGCGTTCGGCCTCCTCGTATTGCTCCTGGGCTTCCTTGATGGTGGCGAGGCAGTCGAGCACCAGCGCGGTGTCGAGATGGTACGGGTTCGAGGCGCTCTCGCGGATCTTGAGCGCCTGTTTGCAGGCGGCCTCGGCGTCGTCGTAGCGCTCTTGGGCCACGTAGACGCGGGCCAGGTTGGTGAGGCGCGTGGCCAGTTCGGGATCGTTGGGCCGCAGGGAGCTCTTGATGCCGGAGATCCCTCGTTCGAGCAGTGGCTCGGCCCTGTCGGACTGTCCCATCTCGTAGTAGAGCACGCCGAGGTCGTTGTAGTCTGTGCTTGCCGCCGAGCTGTCCGCGCCGTGCGCTTTCGTGTCAATGGCCAGGGCGCGTCTGAGGAGCGGCTCGGTCTCGGCATAGCGGCCCTGGTCCGCATAGAGGGCGGCCAGGGCGCGCAGCGCCGGGGGCCGTCTCGGGTCGTCGGGGGCGTATTTTTCTTCTGCCACGGCTACGGCCCGCTCCAGGAGGGGGCCGGCCGCCTCATGATCGCCGAGGTTTCTGTACACGCCCCCCAGCTCGTAGAGGAGCATCACGAACAGGTCGCCGTCTTTGCCCTGGGCCGATTCGAGAATCTGCAGGCTGCGTTTGAGCAGGTCAAGCGCCTCGAAATACTTGCCCAGCTCGAGGCGTATGCGCCCAAGGGTACGCATGCACACGGCGGCGTTGCGGTGGTTCTCGCCGAAGCGTCTGGTTGCCGCCTCGAGGGCCTTCTCCGCACGCGCCTCGGCGTCCTCGTAGCGGCCCTCGTCGTAGAGCGCCTCGGCTTCCGAGTTCAGGCGTCGCCAGGCTTCCTCGTCCGACCGGGACTGCAACCGGAGGACGAGCACTGCGACCAGCAGCGCCACGATGGCGAGCCAAATCCAGACCCAGAGGTCGCTGAGTTAGAAAGAGACATCCTGCAA
>CAZJXV010000013.1:0-28756 GCA_964550015.1 uncultured Verrucomicrobiota bacterium | reverse complement strand
CGAGAAAGGGTGGTTGTGCCTCGCTCGCGGTCCGTAGGCTGACGCCTACGGCTACTCACGTAGAGCCCCTACGGGGCGTCGCGGGCACAGGTTTTCCAACAGGCCCTGGCGCCCGAGGCTACTCCCACACGCCCCTGACGGGGCTCCAGAACGGCCCTATGCGGCAATGGATTGTGGCATGCGGGACGACCGCGCCAGCGAGCCGCTGTGAGAAATCCGGGTTAGTGTTGCGTCTCGCAAGTTCGTTCTCAAAAGCGCCGAGTGCCCTATCAGAAGACTAGAAGCGGTCTCATAAATAACCCGCCAGTGCGATGACCGCGAAGGCCAGTGGTATTTGTGCGCAAATGCGAACAACCGCTCGACTTCCAGTCGGCGCTTGTGGTCATGTGCCCGTTTATGAGATGGGTTCTAAGCGCCCATAGGGGTTTCTCGCCGGGGGTGACGCGAATCTGCATTTGTGCTCAGTTATTTCTGAGACGCGACACTAGAGCCAGTGGGCCATGAGGTCGCGGAGGCGTTTCTCGATGGCGGGGCGTTGGAAGGCGGCGAGGCGGGCGCGCTGGCCGGCGACGATCCGGTCGCGGAAGGCGCTGTCGCTGAGGAGGAGGGCCAGAAGCTCGGCGATCGCCTCGAAGTTCTTTTCGCGCACGAGGACGCCGGCGCCGCCGAGGGTTTCGCGGACGGCCTCCTGCTCGTAGGCGACGATGGGCACGCCGAAGTGCATGGCCTCGACGAGGGGGATGCAGAAGCCTTCGTGCTCGCTCATGCACAGGAAGACGTCGGCGGTGCGGTAGCAGGCGTTGAGCTCGGCCTGGGTGACGTGGCGGGTGAAGACGACGTCGCGCGCGTCGAGCTCGCGCACGAGGCCGTGGAGGTAGGCGCTGTAGCGGTCGAGGGGGTCCATGGCGCCGGCGAGCACGAGGCGCGAGCGGAGTCGCACGGTCTTCTGGAAGAAGAAGAACGCCTTGATGACGTCCTCGAACTTCTTGTTCGGGGCGACGCGCCCGACGAAGAGCACGTTGGCGGCGTTGTCGCCCAGCGTGGCGAGCATTGCGGGGTCGGGCGGCCGGTCGAGCGCGGCGAAGTTGATGGCGTTCGGCAGGACGCCGGTGCGGGGGTAGCCGGCCTCGACGAGCTCGCGCTCGCTGTAGGCGCTGGCGGCGACGGCGAGCTCGGGCACGCGGGCGAACTCGGCGAGCTCGCGGCGGCCCTGTTCGAGGGCGCGGCTGGTGCGTGCGTCGGTGGCGGTGAAGAAGCGGGCCGGGGTGATGTTGTGGTACTTGATGACCTTGTGCGCCCGGAGGCGGGCGAACCATTCGGTGAGCTGCGTGCCGATGGAGAAGTGGAAGAGCAGCACGGCGTCCGGGGCGTCCTCGGCCTCGAACTCGCGGTAGTCGCGGGCGACACCGCGCATTATGGGCGCGGTGAAGGCGGGGTCGGTGAAGATCTCCGAGCGGCACCCCCAGGATCGGAGGATGTGCTGGAGCTCGAGGATGTCGTTGCTGATCGCGTCGCCCGAGCTGAAGCCGGAGGCGAGCTGGTGGATGGCGGGCGTTCGTTCTGTCGGGGCCGCGCTCATCTGCCTTTACGTTTCGAACAGGACGTTGAAGGCGCCGAAGTTCTTTGTAGGGAAGCGCACGCTTGCGGGCCGTTTGCCCTCGAAGACGACCTCGTCGCTGTCGGCGTCGCTCACGCGCACCTTCGCGGGGGTTTTTGTGGCCAAGCGGAGCTCGATGTCGAGCCGCTCTTCGTCCCCGACCGCGGTAGCGAGGTCGAACATATGGCCGTGGACCTTGAGGTTGTGCACGACGTACGTCTTGCCCGGTTGCATGAGGGCTGCGGGCAGCGACGGCGCGAGGATGAAGCCGGGGCGTCCGTCGAGGCGCTCGCGGAAGCCGAACATGGTGCGCGTGACGAGGTAGAGGGCGAAGGTGCCCCAGCCGTAGCCCTCGGCGCCCCAGGATCGTGACTCCGGCCAGAACTCGTGCTGCACGCCGGGCAGCGGCTTGTTGGGGCCCTGAGTGCGGGCGTCGAGCGTCGTGTAGATGTAGTCCACGAGGCGGCCGGCCATCTCGGCCATCGGTGCGCGCAGGCCGATCTCGAAGGCGGCCTCGACGAGCATGAAGGTGAAGGTGGACCACTCGGGCCGGCGGTCGGTGCACAACGCCTCGACGAGCGTCGAGACGGCGCTTGCGTGCTCGGCCGGAGCGAGGCGGTAGAAGAAGGGCGCGAGGTGCATGGCGTCCCGGCCGGCAGTGAAGGCGCCGGCCTGGCGGTCGTAGTCGTGGTACCAGCCGTCGTGCCAGAGGGCTTCGGTGCGCGCGGCAAACGCGTCGCGCTGGGCGGCCCATTCTTTGGCCTCGGCGTCCTTGCCGAGGTCGCGGGCGAACGCGTTGAGGACAACGTAAGAGTAGGCCATGGCGGCCATGAGGTCCACGGGTCGGACGTGCGTCACGTCGTCGCCGCCTCCGAGCTGGTGGCCGAAGCGCCACGACATGTCCTGACCGCTTTCGTAGCTGCACTGGTAGTGGGCGAAGCCCTCGTCGTCGCAGCGGTGCTCGCGCCACCACTCGATGTAGGCGACGAGGCGGGGGTAGATCTCGGCGAGCCACTCGCGGTCGGGGTCGCGGCGGTGGATCATCTCGAGCACCCAGAGCGGGGCGCACCACTCGGGCGCGGTGCCGCAGCCGTGGCCGTTGTGGGCGACCATGTTGTAGCTGCCGTCCTCGCGCGTGCACGGCACCCAGGGCTCCGGCGCGTCGGCGAACGTGCCGAGCATGACGTTAAGAGCGGTGGCGGGGTCGGAGTACGAGAGCAGCATGGCGTCCATGGCGGCCTCGGCGAGGACGGTGCGCGGGCCCTGCACCTGCATGGCGTCCCAGGGGTGCTTGTAGATGCCGACGGGCCGGCGCACGTTCATGCGCAGCGTCTCGATGTCGTAGACGAAGCCGCGGCGCCAGGCGGCCGGGACATCGCCGCCGAGCCGGACGGCGTTTGGCCAGAATTCGTCGTCGTCGTCGAGCCGGTAGAGGACGGCGGCGTCGAGGGCTTCGAAGCCCGTCGCGCGCAGCGTGCGCAGGCCGGCCTCGGTCTCGCTGCGCATGAGGCGCAGGGCGAGGGTTGCGGCGCCGTTGGGCTCGAGGGGCACGTCGAAGGCGAGCGCGCCGGTCAGGGTGTTCGTGCGTTCGGCGCCGCCGACGGCGACGAGGTGGTCGCGCGGCCCGGCCGTGGTGCGCAGGGGCGTGTCGTCGTCGAGGGCGCGGCGTATCTCGGCCTCGGACCGGCCCAGGAGGTAGCCGGCCGGCGCTGCGCTGCCGGCGAGGCCGATGAGGGTGCCTTCGGAGAACGCGCGCGCGGTGAGCATCTCGGCCTCGGGCTCGTAGCGGGCGGTGAGGCCCTCTTCCCAGTAACCGCTGGTGTCGAGCCGGCGCCGGTAGTGGACGAGGCCGAAGAGGCGGCACTCGAGGGGGGCGGCGGTCGAGTTGTCCATCTCGACGAGGGCGGCGAGGACGTTTTCCTCTTCGAGCAGGAAGCGCACGTTGACGCGGACGCCGTCGAGCTCCAAGGCGTAGGCGAACAGGTTCTTGGAGTGGTAGGGGGAGCTGAGGCGCACGCCGGCGCGCTCGAAGTCCTCGGGCGTGAGCAACACGGTGGAGCCGAGGCGGATGCCGACGTTGAGGTGCGCGGCATAGGAGAAGATCTTTCCGTAGCCCCTCCCGTAGGCGCGCACCCACCAGCCGAAGCCGACGGCGGGTCGCGAGCGGAGCACGCCGCTGGGGTTCAGGCGCATGGTGTGGTGCGGGTTGTCGAGGTAGCCGTGCGGGGTGTAGTCGTCGGTAGGGAACGCGTGTTGGGGCGCCGTCATGCCTCCTCCGGGAAATCGCTTGTCGTGATTCGGTCCAGGTCCTAATAATCGGGCGGGCGTCCTTATAGCACATTGGACCCGTGGCCGACAGGAAATGCGCGGAGAGGGTGTGACATATTCGCAATCGGTTGGTGCGCGGACCTGGCGCCGGTTCCGGCGGAGCAAGCTGGCGGTGTCGGGCAGCGTGCTCATCGGGCTGTTGGTGGCGGCGGCGGTGCTGGCGCCGGTGATTTCGCCGTTTCACCCGATCGAGGACTACGACTTCGCCACGCGGTCGCTGAAGGCGCCGTCGCGGACGCACCTGATGGGCACGGACGCGCAGGGGCGCGACGTGCTGTCGCGCGTGCTGCACGGGGCGCGGATCTCGCTGGTGGTGGGCGTGGCGGCCATGGCCATCTCGCTCGCCATCGGTCTGACGCTCGGGGCGCTCAGCGGCTATTACGGCGGCTGGGTGGACAACCTGATCATGCGGTTCACCGATATGGTGTTCGCGTTTCCCGCGCCGCTGTTCGTGATCGCGGTGGCGGCGGTGTTCGAGCGCCGCTCGATCGTGGTGTTGTTTTGGATCCTGGGGCTGATCGGCTGGCCGGGCATCGCGCGGATCGTGCGGGGCAAGGTCATCGAGGTGAAGGCGACCGAGTACGCCGAGGCGGCTCGGGCGATGGGGGCGGGGGGCGTGCGGATCATCGGGCGCCACATTCTGCCGAATTCGCTGGCGCCCATCATGGTGGCGGCGAGCATCGGGATTGCGGGCAACATCCTGACCGAGGCGTGGCTGAGCTTTCTCGGGCTGGGGCTGGCGCCGGAGCAGCCGAGCTGGGGCAACATGATCAGCGAGGGGGCGGCGGCGATTTACGCGAAGAAGGCGTGGCTGTGCCTGTTTCCGGGCGCTGCGCTCATTGCCGCCGTGCTCGGTTTCAACCTGCTGGGTGACGGGCTGCGCGATGCGCTCGACCCACGGCTCGAGGAGACGCGGTAGGGCGGAGGTGGAACCATGAGCGGTATGAGGGCACTAGGCGTTGTGGCCGCGGTCTGCGCGGCGCTGGCGCTTGGCGGCTGCTGGGAGGGGAGCAAGAGCGAGGAGGAAGCCGGCGACGCCGCCGGCGCGGACGCCCGACGTGCTGCGCCGCCGGGCGACGTGCTGCCGGGCCGTTGCTTGCAGGAGGGGGCGGCGTTGCCCGAGGGGTACCAGGTCATCAACGGCATTGTGTACGGCGACCTGACGGTGAACTCGCTCGACGAAGGCCCGAAGGGGGGGCCGTACGACAACGAGCTGGTCGTCTCCTCGATCTCGGACCCAAAGACGTTCAACCCGCACACGGCGAACGAGACCTCCTCGACCACGGCGTTTGCGGGCGTGTTCGAGGGGCTGACGACGACCGATGGCGTGACGCTCGAGGTGGTCCCGGCGCTGGCCGAGCGCTGGGAGGTGGCCGACGACAAGGTGACGTGGACGTTTCACCTGCGCCGGGGCGTGACGTTCCACGACGGCACGCCGCTGACGGCGGACGACGTGGTGTTCACGTTCAATGACATCATCATGAACGAGGACGTGCCCGGCGTCGCCATGCGCGACATCCTCACCATCGGGGACGAGCCGGTTCGGTGCGAGAAGGTGGACGAGTACACCGTGCGCTTCATCACGCCGGTGCCGTTCGCGCCGTTCGACCGGATCGTCGGCGGGGTCGAGATCGTGTCGAAGCGCCTCGTCGAGGACGCGGTGCGCGACGACCGCTACGCGGCGCACTGGAACGTCGGGTGCGACGTGAGGACGATCGTCGGGACGGGTCCGTACCGGATCGTCGAGTACAAGAACGGCGAGCTTCTCGTGCAGCGGCGGTGGAAGGACTACTGGAACAACGCGCGGTTCACGGAGCAGGAGCCGCCGATCGCGGTGCGCCGGATCCTCATCACGCCGAACATCAACACGTCGGTGCTGAAGTTCGAGAGCGGCGAGACCGACGTGTACGGCCTGCGCATGGAGGACTACGCGAAGCTCGCGCCCTCGGCGCGGCGGGGCAACTTCACCGTCTACGACATGGGGGGTGCGTCGGGCACGCTGTTTCTGATGCTGAACCAGTCCACGGTGCGGGGCGACGGCCGGGGGCTCGCGGCGGCGAAGCAGCGCTGGTTCCGCGACGTGGAGTTCCGGCGGGCCGTGTCGCACGCGATCGACAAGCCGACGATGATCCATCTCGTCGAGCGCGGGCTGTCCGAGCCGCTGTGGTCGCCGGAGCCGCCGAGCAATGCGCTGTTCCATAACGCGAACGTGCGCACGTACCCGTACGACCTCGAGAAGGCCAAGGCGATCCTGGAGGCGGCGGGCTACAAAGACTCCGACGGCGACGGCGTGCGCGAGATGCCCGAGGGGGTGCCGGTCGAGTTCGTGCTCACCACGAACAGCGGCAACGAGGTGCGGGAGCGGATGTGCGTGATCATCCAGGAGGACCTCAAGCGGATCGGCCTGCGGGTGACCTACCAGCCGCTCGAGTTCAACAACCTGGTCAGGAAGATGGACATCACGTGCGACTGGGAGGCGATGGTGATGGGGCTCACGGGCGGTATCGAGCCGCATTCCGGCCGGAACGTGTGGGCCGTCGAGGGCAGCACGCACATGTGGAACCAGAAGCCGCCGAGGCCGCCGGAAAGGAAGAAACGGGCGGCCTGGAGGAAAAGCGTCGCGGAGTGGGAGAAGGGCATCCGGCCCTGGGAGCGCGAGATCGAGGCGCTCTTCGACGAGGGGGTCGCGGTCTTCGATTCCGATGCGCGGCGCGAGGTATACATGAAGTGGCAGGCGATCGTGGCGGAGGAGCTTCCGCTGATCTACCTGACGACGCCGAAGTCGCTCGTGGCGGTGCGCAACAAGTTCGTCAACCTGAAGCCGACGGCCTACGGCGGCACGCTGCACAACCTCGATACCGAGTTGGCGATTATGCAATGAGACTGCTGCGCTGGCTGCTCAACGCGTTCAATCCGTTGGGCCAGACGGAGGCGTTCTTCGCCGGTCTGGCGTGGTTCCGCATCGCGGTGGCCGCCAAGCTCGTGTACGGGCTGGTGCTGCTGGCGGTCGAGTGCCGCGTCGGCGGCGCTGCGGGCCACTGGCTGGGGCGCGGGACCAGCTTCCCGTGGTTCTCGTGCGTGCTGCTCGTGTTCACGCTGCTGCCTTTGCCGTGGCATTTCATGGTCAAGCGGCTGCTGTTGATGGTGCTGACGCTGTGGGCGGCGAGCTTCGTGGCGTTTTTCGTCATCCAGGCCGCGCCGGGGGATTTCACGTCGCAGTACCGGCTCAATCCGCAGTACAGCGAGCGGGAGCTGGAGAAGATGATTGCCCGGTACGGCTTCGACAAGCCGGTGATCGTGCAGTACGGGCTCTGGCTCTGGCGGGTCGTGGCGTACCAGGACTTCGGGGTCAGCACCAAGTACACGGAGGTGCCGGTGTTCCAGGTGCTTCGCACGCGGATGGTGGCGACGCTGAAGTTGTCGGCCGTGGCGCTCGTGCTGATCTGGGTGGTGTCGGTGCCGATCGGGGTGTATTCGGCGATCCGGCAGTATTCGGTCGGCGACAAGGTGCTATCGGTGCTGGCGTTCGTGGGGATGTCGCTGCCGACGTTCTACGTGGCGTTTCTGCTGCTGTACCTGGCGACCGAGTTCAAGATCGTCAGTCATCTGCCCCGGCTGGTGATCCCGGCGGCGGTGCTGACGATCTCGTCGCTGGCCGGGATGGTGCGGTTGATGCGGGGCAACATGCTGGAGGTGAAGCGGGCGCAGTACGTGACGACGGCGCGTGCCAAGGGGCTCAGCGAACGGAACGTCATCTACAAGCACATGCTCCGGAACGCGGTGAACCCGATGGTGACGATTTTCGGCTACCAGCTCTCGGGGCTGCTGAGCGGGGTGGCGCTGACGGAGGCGGTGCTGAACTATCCGGGGTTGGGGCGTTTGATTCTGGACGCGGTGCTGGCGCAGGATCTGTATCTCGTGATGGCGAGCATGGTGATGGGCACGTCGCTGCTGCTGATCGGTAACCTGATCGCCGACCTGCTGCTCGTCGTGGTGGACCCGAGGATCCAGGTGCAATGAGCGACGACGGCGACGTGAAAAAGGGGCCCGCGGCGGCACAGGGCCGGGCGGCCGAGAAGGCGGTCGTGGTCCGGACGCCGTTCAAGATCGCCATGCGCCGGCTGCGGCGCCACAAGCTGGCGCTTTTCGGGTTCTGGACCCTGGTGGTGCTGTACGCGATGGCGCTGTTTGCGGAGTTCGTCGCGCCCTACCGGTACATGGCCAGCGACCGGGCGCGGCCGTCGCAGCCGCCGACGAAGTTCCGCTTCGTGGACACGGACGGGCGGTTCCACCTCGTGCCGTTCTTCTACGCGCGGGTGAGCCGGCTGGAGGCCGGGCGGTGGATGGTCGAGGACGACACGTCGCGGCGCTGCCACGTGCGGTGGTTCGTCCGGGGCGACGAGTACAAGCTGTTCGGTCTTATTCCAGGTGACATCCACCTGTTCGGGGCCCGACCCGGGGTGAAGCTCTACCTGTTCGGCAGCGATTGGCTTGGGCGCGATCTGTTTTCGAGGATCTGCCATGGGGCGCGGGTGTCGCTCACGGTGGGCCTGATCGGGGTGGTGATCTCGTTCACGCTGGGGCTGATCGTCGGGGGGATTTCGGGCTACTTCTCGGGCCGGACGGACATGGCGCTGATGCGCGTGGTCGAGGTGATGATGGCGTTTCCGGCCTTTTACTTCATGCTGACGCTGCGGGCGGCGCTGCCGCTGACGCTGAGCACGGTGCAGATCTACTTCGGGATCGTGATCATCATGGCGCTTCTCGGGTGGCCGGGCCTGGCGCGCGTGGTGCGCGGGATGGCGCTGTCGTTTCGCGAGCAGGAGTACGTGCTGGCGGCGCAGGCGGTCGGGCAGAACAGCTTCCTGATCATCGTGCGCCACATTCTGCCGAATACGTTCTCGTACGCGATCGTGGCGGCGACGCTTTCGATTCCGGGCTACATCCTGGGGGAGTCGGCGCTGTCGCTGCTGGGGTTGGGGATCGCGGAGCCGTACGCGAGCTGGGGCAACCTGCTGACGGCGGCGATGAACCCGTCGAACATCGGGCAGTACTGGTGGATCATTATCCCGGGGTTTTTCATCTTTTTCGCGATTATGGCGTTCAACCTGCTCGGCGACGGGCTGCGCGACGCGTTCGACCCCAAGGGGCTGGCCTAGCGGGCTGCTGAAGACGATCGCGTCTCTGGGGGGCACTTCTGCCGCCCCCTCGGGGCTCAGGGCATGTGCTTTCTCGTCGAGGACCTGGGGCTTACGGGCCTGTCGAAAAACCTGTGCCCTCGACGCCCCGTAGGGGCGCCAGGTGACTAGCCGTAGGCGTAAGCCTACGGACGGCGAGCGAGCCACAAGCACCCTTTCTCGACGGGCGACCGGCCCCGTCCGGGCCGGTCGCCCGTCGAGAAAGAGGACCTTTGTCGGTCGCCTCCTGCCCGTAGGCTGACGCCTACGGCTACTCACGTTCGGCCCCTTCGGGGCATGGGATGATGTGCGTCGCGCCCTTCGGGGGATGGGACGACGTGCGTCGCGCCCTGGAGGACGTGCTGGTGGCGGTTTCTTCAACAGGCCCTTACGCCCCAGGCTACCTGCTGCCGGGCTTATCCGCCCTTGGCGGACCTCCGGCCCTGGGGCATCACGACTCGACCGAGGCTCGTGTTTCAGCAGCCTGCCAGGGTCTAGGCTACCTGCTGCCGGGCCTCCGGCGCTGGGGGCAGTTCTGCCGCCCCTTTGGGGCTCAGATCATTTGCCTTCTCGTCGGGAACCTGAGGCTTACGTTCCAGGCTACCCGCTGCCGGGCTTATCCGCCCTTGGCGGACCTCCGGCCCTGGGGCATCAGGACTTGACCGAGGCTCGTGTTTCAGCAGCCTGTCAGGGTCTGGTTCTCGGGGAAAATGGGGACAGGCACCTGTTTTTCGGTGCTACGGTGTGTCGCATGTGTCCGGCCGCTACGAAAAACAGGTGCCAGTCCCCATTTTTCCCGGCGCGTTGCGTGCTGTGAGAGATGCAGGCTAGTTCTTGGGGGCGGGGTTGATCTTGAGGGCGATGTCGCGGGCGACCTGGGGGAGGGGGACGCGAAGGGCGCCGTCGGCGGCGGCGATGGTGCGCGTGGCGATGACCTCGCCGGCGCGGGTGTCCCAGTACTCGACGAGGTAGGTGGCGGGCCGCATGTGCTTGACATCGAGGACGGCGCCGCCGACCGGGCTCGGATGGCGGCCGGGGATATCGAAGATGGAGCGCGAGGGGTAGGTGCGCAGGTAGTCGGTCTCGGCGTACACGTCGGTGTGGAAGACCCACGCGTAGGCGCGGGCGTCGCTCTTGAGCAGGACGGCGCCGAGGGGGACGTGGTCGCCGGTGGCGGCGTCGCGGGCCTGGGCAAGGGTGTTCTGGAGGGCGGGGTCGCGGCGGTCCTCGCCGGCGACATAGGCGGCGAAGGCGCGGTAGTGGAAGTAGAGCTTGTAGTCGTCCACGAGCTCGTACCACCACGTCAGGGCGCCGCCGCCGAACCAGCGCAGGGTCCAGCTCAGCCACAGGCCGGCGTGGAGGTCGTCTTCGAGCATGGTGCGGGAGCCGCCGTACCAGTCGCCGCCGAACTCGGTGATCATGATCGGTTTGGTGAAGCCGGCGGCCATCTCGGCGGTCTTGACGAATAATCTCGGTAGGTCGTAGCCGTTGCGGTAGCCGTCGCACACGGCGAAGTCTATTTCGGGCATCTGGAAGACGCGCTCGTCGGCGATGCGGTAGTAACCCGAGTAGTGGTTGGTGATGAGGTGGTCGTTGGGGTCGTGCTCGCGCACGGTCGCGGCGATGCGGCGCAGCCAGCGGCGGAACCTGCTGGAACGGTAGCTCCAGCCGTAGCTGCCGGTGAGGTCGGTCTCGCTGAGGATCTCGAAGCAGAAGATGTTGGGGCTGTAGCCGTAGCGGGCCACGAGGTAGCGGAGCTCGCGCTGCTGGTTTTCGAGCGCGCGCCTGTTGGTGAACACGTCGTTGACCGAGTGCAGGAAGCCGCCGTTGCGCGCGTTGTAGGGGCTTTTGTACCACTCGGGGTCCACGCGGTCGGAGAACTGGCCGTGGTTTTTGTACACGAGCAGGATGCGCATGTCGGTCCGGCGCGCGTGCTCGAGGAGCGTGTCGAGTCGCCAGGCGTTCATGAGGTTGTAGCGGCCGAGGCCGTCGAAGCCGTACCAGTCGTCGAGCCACTCGAGGCCGTAGCCCCAGGCGCTGCACCAGACCTCGGCGAGGTTGGCGCCGTTGTCGCTGAGGTTCGAGAGCATGCGCTCGTAGAAGAACGACCGCTCGTTGGTCGGCTCGAGGCTCCGGCCCGCGAGGCGCCGGTAGCGGATGTCGTAGGAGGAGTGCAGGTTCAGGCCGATGGGGAAGAAGGGGGCGCCGTTGTCGAACTCGAAGCAGCTCGGGTTTTTTTGGGAGATTCGTATGAACCCCTTCTCGTCCGAGGGCGTGCAGGTGAACGGGCGCGGGGCGGTCACGGTCTCGCCGGCCTCGTCGGTCACGCGCAGCACGTAGGTGTATTGGCCGGGCTCGGTCGGCGTGAAGCGCACCTTCCAGCACGGGGCGCCGACGGGGACGAGCTCCTCGACCTCGTGCACGGTCACCTGGAGGTCCGACTTGCGCTGGTAGTTGTAGGTGAACGAGCGGCCCTCGGTGCGGCGGCGCTCGTAATCCTGGAAGATGAAGCCGGTGGCCTGGGCGGTCGTTCCGCTCGGGGCGGTGAACGTGGCGGCGATATTGATCTGCTCCGGGCTGAACGGGTTCTCGTAGCGCTTGTCGAGGTCGAAGGTGATCTCGAAGAGCCCATAGCGGGGCACCCGGCGGGCGTTGACCTGGAAGTTGCCGATGCGCGGGGGCCTGGGCTGGTCGCGGCGCTCGGGTGTCGTGCCGATGTTGGCGATCACCACGTCGCCGACATAGTCGCTCGACGTGATAAACCGCAGGCCGATCTCGCGGACGCGCGAGAGGCCCTGGCGGTCCCAGGGTTTCGAGTGGCCCACGCCTTGCCAGAAGTGCTTGGTGAACTGCTCGACGTGGGAGGTTCCCTCGGGCTGGTCGAACGGGAAGGAGACCGTGTTCCAGCGTCCGGGGCGCAGGACGCCTTCGTGCAGCTTCTGGAACCACCAGAAATCGGCGTCCTTGATCCAGAGGGCGGTCTGGACGCCCTCGGGGGCGTCGGCCGGGATGAGGACGTCGAACGAAAAGGCGCCGGAGTCAACGAGGGTCAACCGCTCGCGCGAGCGGAACGTGAAGTCGCGATAGGGCACCGTGGCGCACACGAGGGCTGCGGCGTCGGCGGGACCTTCGCGCGTCTCGGTGGGATGGAACGATTCCGGCCCGCGCGTGTAGAGCCACGCCTGCGCCTCGGGTTGGTCGCGCTCCTCGCCGCCGGTCTCACGTCCGGTGGTGCTTTCCGCCGGGCCGCTCGTGGACGGCCGGGCCGAGCCGCGCTGGGCGCAGGCCTCACCGGCGCACAGCGTCACCAACACTGCCAGTGCGACCGCTGACACTACGACTCTTGCTGTCCTTCGCCCAAACACACCCGAATTCCCTCATGGCGCCAGAGCGTTCCGGCGTGCAGGAAGTGTACCATCCGCCCCTTCCTATGTACTAGACAAAGCGATCCCCTGCCGCGTTCCCATTGCCGCTGTGGGAGGCAGACGCGGAGGGCGTGGCCAGCCACCTTGTCCGCGATCCCTCCAAGTCCTCGAAGAGGGCGACATGGCCCGACACATGCCGCCCCTGCGAGGGCTCCGGCAGCTCTGCGCGCCTTCTTTCCCCGGGCTCACGGGCGTGTTGAAAAGGGCCGCCCTTGTTCTTCGCAGTTTTGCCCCGAAGGGGGTGCATGGACTAGCCCAGGGTCAGCTTCGACCCGAGCTTGTTAGCGCGAGCGACCTTGTCGAGGGTCGAAGCGCCACCCTGGGGCGAAGGGCAATAGCCACGAGGTACCCTGAAAGGGTTGCATAGGGGGGGCTCGCGATCCGCGCCTCGACAAGGGATCTATGAAACCCTTTCAGGGTATTCTCTCTGCGTTGTCTCGATACCCAGGGCGGCGCTTCGCCCCTCGGCAGGCTCGGGGCCGACGCTTGCCCTGGGCTGACCTATGTGGCCCTTTCAGGGCGACGGCCTTTGCACCAAGCGCGGGCGAATCAACGTGATCGGGGTTTTTCAGCAGACCCTGACGACCGTGGCTACAACATGCCGCCCTCCGAGGAGGGCTCAGATCGGATATTGCGGAGCGAGGGAGACAGGTGGCCCACCTGGTCCCGCATCTCGAGTAATAAGCCGCTACATCAGGGCGAGCTTGAGCTCGTTGAGGCGGCGGATCTCGTCGCGGAAGCCGGCGGCGTCCTCGAAGCGGAGCTGCTCGGCGGCGTCCTGCATCTTCGTGCGCAGCGATTCGACGCGCCGGTCAATCTCGTCGGGCGACAGGTACTCGGCCGCCTCCTCCGCCACGACACCCACGTCCACGTAATCGGCCTCGTAGACCGCGGCGATGCCCTCGGAGATGGTCTTTTTGATGGTTTCCGGGGTGATGTTGTTCTCACGGTTGAACTCGAGTTGGATGGCGCGGCGCCGATTCGTCTCGTCCACGGCGCCTCGGATCGAGTCGGTGACGTTGTCGGCGTAGAGGATCACGGTGCCGTTCACGTTGCGGGCCGCGCGTCCCATTGTCTGGATGAGCGAGCGCTCGCTCCGGAGGAAGCCTTCCTTGTCGGCGTCGAGGACGGCGACGAGGGAGACCTCCGGCAGGTCGAGGCCCTCGCGCAGCAGGTTGATGCCGATGAGGACGTCGAACTTGCCTTTGCGCAGGTCGCGGATGATCTCGACGCGCTCGATGGTGTTCACGTCGGCGTGGAGGTACCGGCACCGGATGCCGAGGTCGGCGTAGTAGCGAGTGAGGTCCTCGGCCATCCGCTTGGTGAGCGTGGTGACGAGCGTGCGCTCGCTGCGCTCGACGCGGCGGCGGATTTCTTCGAGGAGGTCGTCCACCTGCTCGGAGGCGGGCTTGACGATGACTTTCGGGTCCACCAGGCCGGTCGGGCGGATGACCTGCTCGACGACGAGGCCCTCGACGCGTTCGAGCTCGTAGTCGGCGGGCGTGGCGGAGACGTAGATGACCTGGTTGATGCGGGCGTCGAATTCCTCGAAGGTGAAGGGGCGGTTGTCGCGCGCGCTGGGCAGGCGGAAGCCGTACTCGACCAGGACGTTCTTGCGGCTGCGGTCGCCGCGGAACATGCCCCTGAGCTGCGGCACGGTGATGTGGCTCTCGTCGAGGAACAGCAGGAAGTCTTTGGGGAAGTAGTCGATCAGCGTCGGGGGCGGCTCGCCCGGCTTGCGTCCGGTGAAGTGGCGCGAGTAGTTCTCGATGCCGGTGCAGTAGCCCATCTCGCGCAGCATCTCGAGGTCGAAGTTGGTGCGCGTCTCGAGGCGCTGGGCCTCGACGAGCTTGTTGGCGGCGAGGAGCTTCGGCAGGTGCTCGGCGAGCTCGGCCTTGATGGAGGCGATGGCTTCGTCGAGTGTGCGCTCGGTGGTGACGTAGTGGGTGCCGGGGTAGATGACGGTGCGGTCGAGGGGTTCGAGGGTTTTGCCGCGCAGGGGGTCAATGGTGTGGATCGCCTCGACGGTGTCGCCGAAGAACTCGATGCGGACGGCGACCTCGTCCTCGTGGGCCGGGAAGACCTCGAGCACGTCGCCGCGCACGCGGAAGGTGCCGCGGTGGAAGTCCACGTCGTTGCGCTGGTACTGGATGCCGACGAGGCGGCGCAGGACGTCGTCGCGGTCCACCTCGTCGCCGACGGCGACGGGCACCAGCGTGTCGCGGTAGGCCTCGGGCGAGCCGAGGCCGTAGATGCACGAGACGCTGGCGACGATGATGACGTCGCGGCGTTCGAGGAGCGAGCGGGTGGCCGAGTGGCGCATCTTGTCTATCTGTTCGTTGATCGTGGTTTCTTTCTCGATGTAGAGGTCGGTCTGCGGGATGTAGGCCTCGGGCTGGTAGTAGTCGTAGTAGCTGACGAAGTATTCGACGGCGTTGTGGGGGAAGAGGTCGTTGAACTCGCTGTAGAGCTGGGCGGCGAGCGTCTTGTTGGGGGCGATGACGAGGGTGGGGCGGTTCAGGTTGGCGATGACGTTGGCCATCGTGAACGTCTTGCCGCTGCCGGTGACGCCCAGCAGCACCTGGTCGCGCCGCCCGGCGAGGACGCCTTCGGTGAGCTTGGCGATCGCCTCGGGCTGGTTGCCCTGGGGGACGAAGTCTGTGACAAGCTGGAAATCGGCCATGATGTTCCCTGCGCTTCCAGTTCGGGCCAACCAAGAAGCATACCAGGCTGGAGGGCAACGGTGAAGGGTCCTGACGGCACTCGAATCGGCGGATCAGCCGGGGAAAGACCTCTCGCAGAGGCGCAGAGAACGCAGAGAAGAACATGGGCACAGGTCTCCGCGTTCTCTGCGCCTCTGCGAGAGGTCCGGGGCCTTTACGGGCGCGTACCGGTCGGGTGAAGGGTGTCTCGCCGACAACAGCCGCTTATCCGCCAACCTGGGGAGGCACTCAGAGCCACTTTTTCAGGAAGGGGAGGGCCTTGCGGGTTTCCCAGCGGTGGGGGCCGGCGAAGATGTCGCGGGCGAAGCGGTCGGGGGCGTTGAGGGCGTCGGGGACGCTGAGGGTTTGATAGATGCGGCGGATTTCGCGGCAGGCGGTGCGGACGGCGCTGACGGGGAAGATGGGGTCCTTGGTGCCGCTCACGACGAGCAGCGGGCGCGGGGCGATGAGGCCGCCGACGTCGTGCATCTCGGCCCACCTGAGGAGGCCGGGGATGTGGTTGCACAGGCAGTGGGGCATGGCGAGGATCGAGGCGCGGAAGGTGCACATGTAGCCCTGGATGACGGCGGCGGCGATGCGGCGGTCGGTGGCGGCGGCAAAGGTGGTCACGGTCCCGCCGCCCGAGAGGCCGACCATGCCGATCCGGCCGGTGTTGGGCTCGGGCTGGGTGTTGATGTAGTCAATGACGCGGCCGATGTCGAAGACGCGCGCGCCGATCAGGCTGCGGCCGAGGAGGATCATGGCCTTGCTCACCTCCAGGCACGACGAAAGGTACTGGTTTTCGGGCTCTCGGGCCTGCTGCTTAAGGTCGGCGGGCTCCATGCGGTCGCCGTGGGCGCGTGAGCACGGGCAGAAGACGAGGAAGCCGGCGCGAGCAAGCTGGGCGCCGTAGTCGTAGTTGTGTAAGCGGACCATTTCGACCTGCGCAGGGACCTTCGGGTCGTAGACACCGGCCACCGGGTGGTGGCCCCACGTGCCGTGGCCGTGTACGGCGATGATGGGGCGGTAGGGCGGCTTGGCGCGTTTCGGCACCAGGACGTAGAGGGGGACGTCCACGTCGGGCTCGGCGCGGATGACGACGTGGCGGCGCACGAAGTCGGGGGTCTCGTCGGTGCTTGTGACGACCGGATCGAGCGCGCATGGGCGCGGGTTCGGCTTGCCGAGGCACTCGAGGACGCGGCGCCGGAGCTGGCGCTGCCACGCGCGGGCCTGTTCGGCCGTCTTTGCGCTGAAGGCGAGGCGCCGGACGTCGCCGCTGCGGTAGTGGTCGTCGAGCTGGTGGAGGGTCGTGAACTTGAAGGGGCGGCGCGGCATGGGGCGGTTCCTTTCGTGGCGTCGGCCCGGCATCGTGCGGACGGCGCACGGCGGTGTCAACACGGATTCTGGTTCCGTGAGGGGGCGGCGGGGGGTATACTGGTGTCTCGTGCCGGGTGTCCGATTGCGCGAAAGGGGTAGGGCCATGCGATGTCTCTCGGTGATGCTGTCCGTTCTGCTCGTCATTGTGCTCGTCGGGTGCGTGCCGGCGCGCGGCGCGCGGCCGCCTGAGGCTTATGCGATTCCCGGGGTGTCGTCGGTGCAGGTCACCGCGCACAAGGAGCCGGATGCGCTCGGGACCTTCCGGATGGTCTTCGAGTTCGAGGGCGGGTGGCGGCCGGCGCGGGACGTGCTGCTTGTCCTGGCGCCGTTCGCGAACAAGCGCGACCGCGAGGGCGCGTACGATCCGGGGCGGCTGTTCGGGGCGGCGGAGGCGCTCGTCGGCGGGCTGCACGAGAACGACCGGGTCAATGTCTTGGGCTACCGTGACCTGCTGCAGGGCGGGTCGTGGTTTCCCAAGGAATTTCCGTTTGTCGAAAACGCGGACGATCTTTTCGTGCGCCCGGCGATGGCGTTCGACGCGTGGCAGGCGCCTGCCGAGGCGCAGGCGGGCCTCGCGGCGCTTCGTGAGCGCGGGGTGGAGACGCTGCGCAACACGTCGTATCTGATCGAGCTGCTCGGGCGCGCGGCGCTTGCGTTCGAGTCGGGCGACGGCCGGGTCAAGGAGATCATCGTCGTTGCCGATTCGCACACGGTGCCGACGAAGGGGTTTTTCGACGGGCTGCCCGTCGAGGTGCCGGAGATCAAGCTCGAGCCCCTCGACCCGGAGTGGACGGCGGCGCTCTTCGGCCGGTTCCGCTCGGAGCAGGTGCACGTGAACTTCGTGGCGGTGGCCGCGGACGACGAGCCGGTGTTCCGCGAGCGGCGCCTGCAGCGGATGGCCGAGACGACGGGCGGTTTCTACTTCGAGTGGCCCGGCGACGAGGCCGCCCGGCAGTGCTGTGTCGAGCACATCGCCACGGGCCTGTATCGCGGGCTCGAGGTGGACTTCGGGGCGAGCGACGCCAACTACATCTATACGAACCGGTGGGCCCCGAACGGCGACACAGGGTTCGTGGTGTACGGGCGCTACGGCCGGCCCGGCGACTACACGTTCGTCCTGCGCGACACGCTCGGCGGCGGCGAGTGGCCGTTTGCCGGGACGTTCCCGAGCGAGAGCAGCGCCGACGCGGAGCTCGAAACGGCATGGGCGCGGCAGCGGGTGCTCGATGGGGTGTGGCGGCTGACCACGTACGGGCGGGACGATTACCTTGCCTACGACCTGCAGCAGCTTGCGCACCGCCACGGCCTGGCGCTGCCGGAGTCGCTTCGGCCCTCGCCGTTCGACAAAACACAGGAGGAGGCCGGGCCGGAACGCCCGCCCCGGGGGAAGGCCCCGCCCGAGCCGCCGGTCCTCGACGAGGAAACGGAGATCCCGGCGCACTCGGCGCTGGCGGAGCTGGCGCCCTACGACATGGTCTACGTGCGGTACGGGCGGCTGCGCTCGGCGCTCGAGCTGCTCGACATGGGGTATTTCTACGGGCGGGACGTGATCCAGGCGCTTGGGCTGCACCCGGACCTGACGCTCGTCGAGGAGAAGGTGCAAACGCAGATGTGCGTGCGGATCTCGCGCCGGCTCACGCGGCTGTATGAGGCGGCGGTGGCGGAGGCGGCGGAGGTCTCGACGGGGGCTTCCATAGGCGAGGGGCTCGACGTGTGCCTGCTGGCGCGGGTGAAGATGCCGGCCGCTTACCGGCTGCGGATGCGCAACTTCCGCGGGGCGGCCCTGCGCGATTACCCCGGCACGAAGGTGCGGCGCTTCAAGCACGAGGGCGTCGTGGTGACGGAGACGCTGGGCCAGCACAACGTGGTGCGGTCGTATTTCGCGATGTTCAAGCACACGCCGCGCGGCGGGACCGAGCCGCAGTGGTTTGCCGTGAGCGGCAACTCGTGGGCGTCGGTGCGGCGGGTGCTCGACGTGCACGTGGGCAAGGTGCCGAGCGTGCTCGCGAACGAGGACTTCCGCGCATTCCGCGAGAAGCTGCCGCTTTTGGGCTTTACGAGTGAGAAGAGCGGTGAGCGCTTTGACGAGGACGTGTTTGTGTATTTCGGCGCGCCGGCGGCGTTGGCGCTGACGGACCGGCGGGTGCTGGCGCTCCAGCAGGAGCAGAAGGTAGTGGCATCGCACCTGCGGTTGCTGCGGAACGCGCTTGCCTCGTACGCACGCGAGCGCGGCAGACTGCTCGGCGGAAAGCTGCTGGGCGGCGCGCCGTGGCCCGACAGGATCATGGGCGACCTCGTCGAGGCGGGCTACCTGCCGGGGGTGCCGGCGCATCCCGGCCTGGGCGCGTACGCGTTCGATCCGGACTTGCAGGTGTTTTACTCGACGCGCTACGGGCAGCTCGGGTGGCTCACGCCGATGGCCGACCTCGCAGACCAGCTCGGCGAGGCGCGCTGCGGCAAGCCGGAGGTCGGCCCGACGGCCGCACAGCTCGCCTGGGACGACGAGGTGATCCTGAGCCGCGCGATCACCCGGCCCGACCCGAAGGACCTCATGTTCGCCATTCTGAGGGAGCTCGCAGGGAAGAAGGGGAGCGACTTCAGCACGTTCCGCGAGCTGATGCAGCGGCCGGGGTTCTCCGTGGCGATGAAGACGCAGCTGTTCGAGTTCGGTCGCGGGGGGCTCGGCCTGTCGAAGGTGAAGATCGCGCTCAACGTCCTTGCGAACAAGGTCAAGGGCGAGGTGAAGAAGGCGATCGGCTGGCAGGAGAAGGAGGACCCGTTCGACTGGGCCGGCGACGAGGTGTGCGTCGTGCTGGACGCGGACCGGGCCGACTGGCGCACGGCGCTCGTGGACCCGCCGCTGGCGTTCGGGATCAAGGTCGAGAAGGAAGCCGGGGCGGTGAAGGCGCTGGAGACGATTGCGAAGGCGCCCGGCGCGGTCGAGCGCGCGGTGGGCCTGGTGCCGAAGGTTGTGACGATGAAGGGGTGGTCCATGGCGATGCGGCGCGAGGACCGGCCGATGGTTGTCGTGGTTCGGGACGGCCGCCTGCTGGCCGAAGAGCCGCCGGGCGAGGACACGGCCCTGCGCGCCTTTCTGCCCGAGAAGGCCCACGCGCTGATTCGTTTCGACTCGACCGGGGGCGTCGCGCTCGCGCACACGGCCTTCGGTCTGTTCGGCCCGGCGGCCGAGGAGCAGGCGCAGGTCACGATGGCGCGGTTCGAGTCGCTCTACGGCAACCGGCTGGCGCCGTTCGCGCTGGACAGGCTTCCCATGATGCGGGAGGCGTCGCGGCCGGGCGGCAGCGAGTACTTCATTGATCCGGTTGCCGGGCGGATCGCTTCGAGCGTGTACGGGCTGCCGGGCGACTTTCTGTTGTGCGGGCGGGTGCCGTTCGGCTCGGGGATCAGGAAGGCGCTGGGGCAGCGGGCGGTCGCCTACGGGGCCGTTGTTTTGGACGAGGACTCGATCGAGTTCACCGGCGCGGCGCCGAACCCGGGCATTGAGACGTGGAAGAAGAAGGCCCGGCCCGGCTCCATGGCCCTGACCCGGGAGGTGAGGCGGCTCAGGACAACGCGTTCGCTCGACCGCCTTGCCGACGCCGTGCTCTCGTCGGACGGCTACCTGTGGCGGCTGGGCTTGCGCGGCTTCGAGGTGGACGCGGCGCGGTTCGAGAAACGGCTGGGGCGCGCCCGGGAGGGCACGGCGGCTTCCGTGCGGGCCGGGGAGGCGCTCACGCAGCATGTGCTGGCCGGACATCCCCAGCGCTACATCGTCACGTTCTCGGAGGGCCGCTACGAGGACGTGACGGTCCTGACGGACCTGTACTTCGTGCCGGACATGCTCGGTGAAGGCGACGACGGGGTGGCGCGGTGGGAGCAATCGAGCCTGCTCGTCGGCGACATGCCACACTACGCGGCCGGGGACATAGACATGCTCCTCGGCTGGATGGGGTCGGTGCACGAAACGCGTCCTGACGGCCCCTGGGATGTTATGGGGAAGGTGGTCGGCTGGTCGGTCATCTCCCAGGGCCCCGGCGCGGCCGACGACCTGCGGCATTTCTTGGAGAAACCGGACGCGGACCTCAACTGGCCCGCTGAGACGGTCGAGTTCGTCCGCGGGCAGGTGAAGGAATACCTGCGCGTACTCGAGCAGGAATGAGGCGCCCGCCGGAGGGTGCAGGGTCAGTATTCACGGGGAACATTTGTCCACGGGTGCCATGGACCGCTTTTCGAAAGAGTACTCGGCGTTTCGGGCCGGGGGGATCTCGGCCGTGCGCGAGCGGGGCGGGCGCGCCAAGCGTCCGAAGCGCCCGAAGATCGCCGAGCGGCTGGTGGCGTGCCTGTGGTACAGCCAGCGCTACCTCAAGGGGCTCAAGACGGCGGACGGCCGGCCCGTGAGCGTGCTGTCGCCGGGCGTGTGGAACCTCGAGGAGGGCCCGGACTTCCTGCGCGCGGCGGTGCGGGTGGGCGACGAGGTGGTGCGGGGCGACGTGGAGGTGCACGTGAATTCGAGCGACTGGTCGGGTCACGGCCACCACCGGCGCGCCGAGTTCGACGGCGTGGTGCTGCACGTGGCGATGTGGGATGACAAGGGTGCCTCGTCCCTCGCCACCGGCTCGTTCGTCACGACGGCCTCGGGCAGGCGGATTCCGCAGGTGGTGCTTTCGGATGCTCTGACGCAGCCGCTCGGGCGGGTGGCGCAGCAGGTCGAGACGGACGACTACCCGTACCGCAAGCGGGCCGGGGTGGGCGCGTGCGCCGAGCTCATCGCGCGCGTGCGCCGCGCGGAGTTGGCCCGGCTCATCATGGTGGCCGGCGAGTGGCGCGTGCAGGAGAAGGCGGAGCGGTTCCGCGACTGGCTGCGCGAGCACGATTTCGACGAGGTGCTGTACCGGGCCGTGATGGAGGCGCTGGGGTTTCACGCGAACAAGGCGGCGATGCGCACGCTGGCCGAGCGGGTGCCGCTGCGCGTGCTGCGCGAGTTCGCCGAGGGCCAGCCGGCGGGCGCGGGCGAGTACGCCGTGCAGGCGGCGCTGCTGGGCGTCTCGGGCCTGCTTCCGTCCGGGGCCGATGCGGCCTGGGATGCTGAGACGGCGAAGTTCTACAGGTTTCTCAAGGGCGTCTGGGACGCGTTCCGCGAGCGGCGTTCGTATTTCCCGATGGACGCGGGCGCGTGGTCGTTCGGCGGGCGGCCGGCGAACTCGCCGATGCGGCGGATCGCGGCGGCAAGCCTGTGGCTGCGGCGCACGCGGCGCCAGAAGCTGCTCAAGGCGCTCAGCTCGGTGCTCGACGGGCTGAACCGGACGGCGGCGCGGTTCGACGACGATTATCGGCGCTTCCGCGAGAACGTCCTGACGCGCACGAGGGCCGCGCGCGGCAACGCCGTGAGCAAGGCGTGCCGGGAGGCGCTGCGGCGGGTGACCGAGCTGTTCGATCCGGGCGAGGACGCGTACTGGTCGCGGCGCTACGTGCTCGGCGGGCGGGTGCTGGCGAAGCCGGTGGCGCTTGTGGGGCGCTCGCGGCTCGATGAGATCGTCATCAACGTCGTCGTGCCGGTGCTGCTGCTGTACGTGCGGCAGGCGCGGCCGGAGCTCGAGGGGGCGCTGCTGATGCTCTATCATGCGGCGCCGAAAGGGGTTGGGAACAAGCTTACGCGCATGATGCGCCACCGCCTCTTCGGGGTGCAGCAGGAGCCGCTGGGCCGGGAGACGGCCGTGATGCGCCAGGGGCTGCTGCAGATCTTCAAGGATTATTGCTCGAAAGACGAGGGTGGGTGCATCGGGTGCACGTTTCGGCAGAACCTGGAGTGGTGGCAGAGCCAGAGCGCTGACCGGAAATGACGCGGGCAGGTTATTGATGACCGTTGCGGTTGACACGGGCGGTAGGGTGGCCTAGCATCCGGCTTGTCCGTGAATAGTTTCACCAATGCCAAATCGGAGGAGGGAACCATGGGGCTACCGAAAGTAAGTGTCATTGGTGCGGGCCACGTGGGTGAGACGACGGCCCACACGATCGCGAAGGGCAACCTGGCCGACGTGGTGCTGCTCGACATCGTCGAGGACATGCCGCAGGGCAAGGCGCTCGACATGATGGAGGGCGCGCCGGTCGAGGGCTGGGACGTGACGATCACGGGCAGCAACGACTACGCGGACACGGCGAACAGCGACATCGTGGTCATCACCGCGGGCGTGCCGCGCAAGCCGGGGATGTCGCGTGACGACCTGCTCAAGATCAACGCGGAGATCGTCGGCGGGGTGGTGGACAGCCTGACGGCGCAGCCGGGGAGCCCGATCATGCTCGTGGTGTCGAACCCGCTCGACGTGATGACGTACCTGACGTACACGAAGACGGGCTATCCGAAGAACAAGGTGTTCGGGATGGCGGGGGTGCTGGACTCGACGCGCTTCCGGTGCTTCATCGCGATGGAGCTCGGGTGCTCGGTGCAGGAAGTGTCGGCCATGGTGCTCGGCGGGCACGGCGACTCGATGGTGCCGCTGACGGATTACGCGACGGTGAGCGGCATCCCGATCAAGGCGCTCATCCCGCAGGAGCGGATTGACGCCATGGTCGAGCGCACACGCAAGGGCGGCGGCGAGATCGTGAAGCTGCTCAAGACGGGCAGCGCGTACTACGCGCCGGCGGCGGCCGTCGCACGAATGGTGGCGAGCATCTCGCAGGACCAGGGCCAGGTGCTGCCGTGCTGCACGCTGCTCGAGGGCGAGTACGGGATCAAGGACGTGTTCGTCGGGGTGCCGGTGAAGCTCGGCGCGAACGGGGTCGAGCAGGTGATCGAGCTCGAGCTGAGCGCGGCGGACGCCGAGGCGCTCAAGAAATCGGCCGACCACGTCAAGGGCACGATCGAGGCGCTCAAGAAGCTGATAGGTTGAGCGCACGCCGAGGACGGGCTGAACGCGCGCACGGCGCGTTGTGCAGAACGGCCGGCCAGCGGCACGGGGCACGGCCGACCGTCGGCTGGTTCGTCGCGGCGCGATGGTTTTCTTGGTCGTTCGGGTTTGTCGTAACTGCGCGGCGGGCCGAGGGCGACCCGCCCTACATGTCGAGCGTGTGAGGCGCGCGGCGGTGTTGTAGGGCGGGTCGCCCTCGGCCCGCCGGGGTCTTGATGGCAAACGGTTGCCGGGTAGTCGCGCGAATCGGACGATGCGGCCTCAGTGAGGAGTGCGGGTGATGAAGCGGGTGGCGATGGTGATGCTGGTGCTGGCGGCGGCCGGGCCCTGGTTGAGCGCGATCGGCGCAGAGGGCGCCGACGGCCTGGAGCTCAAGGAGCCGCGCGGGATTGACGTGGACTCTCAGGACCGCGTCATCGTCGCGTATGCGGGCAGCCACGTGGTGGCGGTCTTCAGTCCGGACGGCGAGCTTGTGCGGCTGCTGGGCCGGCTCAATACGCCCGGGGCGGAGGCCGGCCGTTTCGACGAGCCGTCGGGTGTGACCGTGGACGTGGCGGACTCGATCTACGTCGCGGACACGAACAACGACCGCATCTGCGTCTTCGACAGCGAGGGCCTGTTCCTGCGGGCGATCGGCGACGCCGACGGCCCGGGCACACTCGACAAGCCGCGCGGGTGCGCGGTGGACGAGACGGGCAACGTGCTCGTGGCGGACACGGAGCAGAGCCGGATCGTGACCTTCAGCGGCGACGGGTCGTACGTCTCGCACTTCGGCGTCGAGGGGCCGGAGGACGGGCAACTGCGGCGGCCCTACAACGTTGCGCTGCAGGACTACGGCGGCTGGAAGCGCAGCTTGATCATCGCGAACACGTGGGACTGGCGGCTGGACCGGTACGACTGGAAGGAGGTCGAGGAAGAAACCGACGGCGAGACGACGAAGGTCAAGAAGTGGGTGTGGGCGGAGAAGTACTGGGGATTCGCGCCCGCGACGGACGTCTGCCTGGGCGCTGCGGGCGACATCTACGGCACGAGCCCGAACTGGCACTCGGTCCGGCGCTGGACGTACGACATGACGTACAAGTGGGACTCGACGGGCAGCGAGTACGCGAACCCCATCTACGGTATGGCGGGCATCGGCGTGCCGAAGCTCGGCGCGCGGCCCTACGGCGTGGCGCTCAACTCGAAGCAGGAGGTGTTCCTGACGTGGCCCGAGGCAAACCGGGTCGTGAGGCTGCCGGCCGCGATGCGCGAGCCGCCGCGTCCCGAGGTGAAGCGGCGGCGCACAACGAGCGCGGTGATTACGTACCGAACGCTCGTGCCGGTGCCGTCGCTCGTCGAGTATTCGGTCGACGGCGAGCGCTGGCTCACGGCGGGGTCGGCGAGGGCGCGCACGCGGCACGCGGTGAGGCTCTCCGGCTTGAGGGCGGGCACGCAGTACCGGTACCGGGTGTCGTACGGGTGCTCGTTTAGGCCGAAGGCGGCATTCTTCGGGCGTGAGTGGCGCTTCGCCACGGCGGCGCCTCGGGGCATGGTGCGCTACCTCGACATGCCGGTGCTCGTCGTGCTCTACAGCAACATCTATGAACCGGCGAAGGTCCCGACGGGGGTGAAGGCGCCGCAGGCGCTCAGCGACGAGGGGATCGCGGAGGTCACGCGGCAGCTCGAGAAGGGCGCGTACTACTATTATTTCGCGTCGCGCTGGCGGTTCAACGTGCACTTCGACTGGGAGATCGTGAGCGAGCCGCAGATCGTGTTCCAGGACCCGGAGGCGCTCGGGCGGCTCGGCGAGGAAAGCCGCACAACGCTCGACGCGCTGATGGCGGCCGAGCGCACGGACGAGAACCGGGCCGAGATCGTCGCCTTCCTCAAGGAAGAGCTCGGCGAGGCGATCGGCGAAGAGGAGGTTGAGTGGCTCGCCGCGCTGAACCGGTGGACAAAGGGCCCGAACTGGGTGTGGGAGACGCAGGAGCAGGTCGAGGCGATCGCGCAGAAGCACGGCAAGGCGCTGAGCGACTACGGGGGCGTCATCACGCTCGGCTGCCACTGGGTCTGGCACGAGGGCGCGGCGCCGGGCGATCTGCTGCCGGGCCGCGTGCAGCCGGCCGCGTACGACGACCCGGACGCGGCCGCGGAGCGCGGCTCCTGGCGCCAGGCGGGCTCCGGCGGGCTGACTCCGCCGTGGTGGGCGGGCGTCGGCCGGTGCGCGTTCAACACGGGCGGCGACAGCGTGTGGCTGTTCGCGCACGAGTTCGGCCACCAGACGGACGGGCAGTTCTACGCGAGCGGCTACGGCGAGTTCGGTTTCAACCACTGGAGCTGGGGCTTCATCGAGGGCCGGTTCGACGGGGGCTTCTCGGGCAACGGCTATGTGCTCCGGATCTTCCCCGACGAGTGGTTCTTCGCGTCGGTTCTCGGCCAGGTCAAGATGGCGGTGGATGCCGACGGTGACGGCCTCGCCGACGACGACCCGGCGCTCGCGTGCGATGAGACGCGCTTCGGCAGCAGCCCGCGCAGCCGCGATACGGACCGCGACGGCCTGGCTGATTTCGACGAGATGCTTTTGACCTACGGCCTGCAATCGGACGCGGCGCGGCGGGAGCGGATGATCGAGCGCGAGGTCCCGCCGCGGCCCGACCTCGCCGACACCGACGGCGACGGCGTGCGCGACGGGCGCGACCCGTACCCGCTCTATCCGGTGCCGGCGACGGTCGGCAAACGCACGCCCGTGCTCGACGGCGCAATCGGCCCGGGGGAGTGGGCCGTGTACCGGACGTTTCGCGATCCGGAGCTCGTCGGGACGCTGTACATGGCGTGGGATGACGAGGCGCTTTACCTGGCGCTCGAGGCGGACCGCTGGGCGGGTGTCGAGGCGAAGCTCGACTGCAAGCAGGACGGGTTCACCTGGAGCGGCGACAACCTGACCGTGATCGTCACGCCGGAGACGAACGATCCCGTCGGCGCCGTCGAGGGGTGCAAGGTGCAGGTCAAGGTCTGGGACGAGTCGGTGCGCGGGATGGTGGCGTATCCGTTCCACAACAAGCGGCTGTACGCGCCGGAGACGGTGCGGTACGCGACCGGCACGCGCGACGGCCGGATGGTGCTCGAGATCGCCGTGCCGCGCAACGCGCGCGTCGGTCTGGAGCCGCGGGACGGGTATGCGTTTGACTTCGCCTGCACGCTGCGGCCGGTCGGGAGCCCGACCAAGCTCGTGTTGTTCGAGACGGACTGGTTTGTGGGCGTTACGTGCACGGTGAAGGGGGACTGAGGCGGGCCGCGGCGCGTCTGGCGGGCCGTCGGGGAGACCAGATTGCCCCGAAAGGCCTTCATAGAGCAGTCCAGGGCGGCGACGCCGACCAAGACGCATGCCGTGGAGGAATCAGGAAACACCATACGCGTTGGGCGGGGTACAACGTCCGGTCTGTTGGGCGCGGCGCAAATGAGGCGCAACCTTCTGCTTGCCAGGCGGGACGATGGGTGCTCGGCTCGTGTCGTGCCGAGGTTGGCGCGCATCGTGGCTCCTTGGTTTCCGCATCGCGTGACGCAGCTCCAACGCGCCTTGTTGCCCCGGAAACCTGGCCGAAGGCCCATCCTTGAGCTGAGGTGGGCGTGGTGTCCCCTGATTTGTTCCCGATCTTCCCACTTCACAGCACCTCCAGCCGACGCTGCGGCGAGAGAAGGCGCTTGTTGGCCCTGCCAGTTTGCTGAGAGGCTCTCCTAAGCCTGGAAGCTTCCCCGAAGGATGCTTGCCGGCCAGCTTTGACCGGCGCCCATGCTTGGTGGCGGTGGTCCTCATCATGCCTGCCAGAAAAAACCTTTCGCCATAATAACCGATAAGACAGGGTCTTGTGAAAATCATGTAACATTCTTGAATTTTTCTTTCCGATGAAAAGGCCATTTTGGGGACTAAGCATGTAAAAGGCCGAAATCCTGGCTAAAACGCTAACGGGAGCTTTGCCTTGCCGGCGATGGAATGGTTGCTCGCCCCGCCCGCGACGGGCTGCGCGTATCAGGCAACAGAGCAGCAACGCCGCCTTGCTGAACTGGTGGCCCACTTGACATCATCGCGTCCGGATGAGCGTGAGGAGGAAGGGCAATGAGCAGACGGGATGCCAATCCCCTGAAAGCACGACACTTTCGTGATGTTAACGCTATATTACTATCACAGGCACACGCATTCTAAGAAAGGAAAGGTGTAGACATGAACAGAACACAGTCTAAATGGTTGGTCTTACTTATTGGTGGACTTATCGCTGCTCTGGGTGCACTGGGTGCATATTATGCACTCGGCGACGATGATTACGAGCAATGGACGGTGTCGACGATTGGCCAAATGACATCGGCGACGGTCAAGGCCGCGCCTTCCGGTGCGCCAGCGACGCGCACCACGATCGGCATCGGCGAGAAGGTTGTCTGTTCGATTGACTCGGGCACATGGTCAGACCTGGACTGCAATACAACCAAAAATGAGGTTGAAATAGATGAAATCGGCAACAGAGTCTGGGCAAGTGGCGCTGGTTGTACGTTGAACCCCACTGGGGTTACCGAGAGCAATACAACAACCATGACAGCTGACAAGGACCCATACGCTGTGCTCCTGGTTCTCGTTCATGTCTACGACTCCGGTGATAGGTTCGACGATGACTATGTCCAAAGAACAATACAGTTCGAGAGCATTGTCCCCACGTCCCACACCTACACCAAGCACAGTGACAATCCACCGTGGACCTGGACCCCCTGGACCTCTGGGGTGAAGCATCTTGGTGCCAGAACCTACTACACGGTTACATTGAATCCGACGAGTGTGTGTTTCTCCTACTGTGAGTTTCGGGAGAGCTTTGGCACGCCGGCAACCGATACTTGGCCGGATAGCTCCACCTGGACAGGTCCCAGTGGCGATTACCCGTGGTCTGTCAATGACTTGAATCAATGGACCGTTCCTGATGAGCAGGCCACGGGACTGTATTCCAGCAACAAGCTGTACACGGGCACGGTCTGGCAGGACTTCTCGCCGACGTTCTCCATCCCCATGCAGTACAAGAACCAGTCAGGAACGTGGGTCGATTACTGGTCGGCCCCCGCAGGGCGCAACTACTACCATGCGGACAAGACCAGCACCGTAACCGTTGGCGGGGAGCCGGGCAGTTCGCAAGGCCCGTGGCAGGCGCCCTGATAGGCTGCCCGTAACTGAACCGGTGGTGTCCATAGTTTTGTGTAATTTCTTCAGGGCGCGTGTTGTGTTTGGGTG
>CAZJXV010000012.1:0-30599 GCA_964550015.1 uncultured Verrucomicrobiota bacterium | reverse complement strand
CTTGTGCAACCCGCCGCCGTAAGTTCGTCCTCCGTTTACCAAGTCCTCCTTTGTTAGGTTGTTTAGACACTGCAGCACTTCCACCATTCTTGGTCGGTTATTGTCAAGGAGCTGGGCGATGTGAGCTCTCGGGTAGAGCAACAGAAAGACGTTCGTGGCAATGCCATTGGAGAGATTGAGGAAAAACCGAAATGGATGGTCATCTGCTGATCGGCTCCGCCCCATGTAGGTAGCCATGAAGAGCGCAGGCTCTCGGCGTTCTTGGAGGTACCAGAACTTGCGTTTGGAGCAGAGATAGGTGTCTGCGACCCCGTTGGACTGCCCTGATTTGAGATAGTCCCAGAGCTTCGGGTACTCCTTCTCGACCACCTTTGGGTGAAGTGTGCAATCAAGGAGGTACTTGGCTCTTGGAACGGCAGGGAATCCAGTTCCGTCGTCTTCGATGATGGTCTGCGTGATATACCGGGGACCCGGCAGGATGGGTTTCAGAAAACGCGATGGAATGTCATATTTGCGTGTCGTCGCCCCGTCGATGATGAAGAAGCTGTTCGACCCGGTGGCAATGCCACGTTTGACATCGAAAAGATCCGAAAGAAGGTAGCTATTCGCCGAAGATGCATCCCTGTGGGCTGGCCGATGATATGACCACTTGTGTTCGGGCTGCGTCTCATCAGTGGCGAGCCGACGTTCACGTTTGGGCTCGGCAAGACTCCCGCCGTACGAGAAGACGAACTCATAGGGTGCTGTGGGACGTTCCTTCCTGTAAGTCACGATGCACGATGAGACGAGAGCATCGTCGAACTGCACGTCTGCGGGGTCAAACTGGTGGATTCTCAACAGGGTCACGTGCCGAAGGAGATAATCGCGGAGAACGCGCCCATAGTTTACGGAGAGGAACTCGCTGGGAATGAGCCACGATGCAACCGCGTGTCGTGCCAGCAGGTTATGCGAGAGAAGAAGGAAGTAGACGTAGAGTCCGCTCAAGCCACTCGCGGTAAGGCCAACCTCGTTGCTGACACGCTGCTGTAAGGCGGGTTTGAGACCAGGACGGATGTGGTGGTGCCTGACATAGGGCGGATTGGTGCAGAGGAGACTAAAGCGCTCTCGATTCTCGGGCGACTGAGCAAAGTCAAAGAAATCTTGGTTGAGGATGCGGAAAGGTGCCTCAGGCCAAAGGTCGCGTGCGACGGAAGAATAGGCTGGCTCGAGTTCAATGCCGGTAGCCGCCTCAAGGGTTTTCTTGTGCAGACTTGCCTGTAAGGCACCGAAGAAGACGCCGGTGCCTAACGCCGGTTCTAGGAAGCAAATATGCTGTGAATCGTGAGACAACAGAGCGTCTGCGACGATGTCCTTGGCCAGTTCAAACGGAGTAGAGAACTGGCCAAGCCGGTTCCTTTCTTCTTGAGTTCGCTGGTCGTCAACGTCTTTCTGACGTCTGAGCCGCTCTTTCTCTTTGGCCTCAAGCGGTGCTGTGTATACTTCGTGGTCTTCCTTGACTCTACCCCGTGGAGCCCTGGGTCCCTCAAGAAGGATCGCCATGTCGTTGATGCGGTGTTCCCATATCCAGTCGATGCCCTCGGATGCCTCGTACCCAAGATAGCCGGGCTCGAAGTAGCCACACAGAAAGAGAATGTACCGAAGATCCTGTCCGAACTCGGACTTGAGTTGGTTATACTTCTGGGCCTCTTCCTTCCGTCGCTTGTTCGGGTTAGTCGGGTCTCCGGCTGACTTGGCTTCGATTAGGATAGGGGCGCTTCTCAGCTTTCCGGATTTCGGCTGAACGACACAATCGACAGGCACATTTACCTTCTGTTTGCCGCTGCTGACCGTGATGTTGAGTCGGAAGGTGAAAGAGCCTGGGCTGAGTGTCTGGATCTCTCCAACTTCATTCGGCGGTACGTATCGGTACTCACGGAGCTCAAGCCACTGTTTGATAGATTCGAGCTGCCGACGCTCTTGTGCGTTGCGGATGATTGGATTCGCCGTCGCGCCGCAGAGCCTGTCTGCAACGACGGTTGATGCACGCGTGATGTCTTGTTTCGCAGGCTTGTTTCCGGTTTCCAACCATACGAAGAGATCGCGGTCTGCAAGTTCTGTGATGGTCTCACAGATACGCGTAAGTTGCTCGTCACGCTCCGCCTTAGCCATGCGAGGAGGAATCCGAGGCGGCTGGTCGGGCTTCCCTTCCATTGAGGTGACGAGATTCTTGCTGACATGAGCGAGTCCGATAAGCCGGTCCCTTGCGATCGGGGGGGCGCAGACCATACGGAGCATTGGCAGGACGCCAGGGTTTTCGACAAGACACTGGGGAGTCACGCCGCGCAGAAAGTCCGTTTGGGCGAGTGCTCCAGCGACCTCCTTTGTGGTTTGGGAGCGTTGCGTTCGGTATGTCTCAGGGGCAAATCGCAAGAACCAGTCATTGTAGAAGTCGATAGACTTTTCGACGTCTGCCTTCCAGAGATGGGGCTTGTCAGCATTGATGGCCATCTTCTCTCTTCAACTGGAGCCTATGACCGTGTGGCTTGCATGTGACGCTGCTGCCGGGCTCACCTTCCTGATAAGC
Organism: uncultured Verrucomicrobiota bacterium; assembly: GCA_964550015.1. Taxonomy (GTDB): domain Bacteria; phylum Auribacterota; class JABMQX01; order JAFGEW01; family JAFGEW01; genus CAZJXV01. The sequence goes on along the minus strand of CAZJXV010000012.1, from coordinate 28,036 downwards.
CATGTGGTTGAAGGCCGCCCAAGATCTGCGCATCTCAACACATTTCCGGAGACTCTCACTTGCCCTCTGCACGATACATGGTTTCAGCAGCATATTCCACTCCACTGTGCTTGTCATCCCACTACCCCTTCCTCGGCACGGCGCGGCCGAGGAGGTGGAGGACGGCTTTCATGTCGTCCCAGACTTCGCGTTTGCCGGCGGGGTTGCGCAGCAGGTAGGCGGTGTGGAAGGTGGGCATGAGGGGGATGCCGTGCCAGTCGAAGAAGCGGCCGCGGAGCTTGGAGATGGGGGCGCTGGTTTCGAGGAGGGTCTGGGCGGCGTGGCGGCCGAGGGCGACGATGACCTTTGGGCGGATGATGGCGATCTGCTCGAGCATGAAGGGGGAGCAGTTTTCGACTTCGTCGGGCAGGGGGTCGCGGTTGCCGGGCGGGCGGCACTTGATGACGTTCATGATGTAGACGTCGCGGCGCCGGAGGCCCATGGCCTCGATGACCTTGGTGAGCAGCTTGCCGGCCCGGCCGACGAAGGGCTCGCCCTGGGCGTCCTCGTCGGCGCCGGGGGCTTCGCCGCAGAAGATGAGGTCGGCGTTGGGGTTGCCGGTGCCGAAGACGATTTTTGTTCGGTTCTCGACGAGGACGGGGCAGCGTTGGCAGTCGCCGATGTAGGCTTCGAGCTGCGGCAGCGTGCGGCGCGCGGGGCGGTAGGTGTGGGTGCTGCCGGCGGCGAGGCGCTGGCGGACGTGGCGCTCGAGGTCGTCGAGTATGCGCCCGGAGTCGGCGCCGAAATCGGACTGGAAGTCGGTCATGGTCGCTCCTTCATGGGGATGATAGCAGGAAGAGGAGGTTCGCGCCAAGGCGGAAAGGGGGAAGGATCTCTCGCAGAGGCGCAGAGACCGCAGAGACAAGAGCGGCCGTTTCTCTCTGCGAGCTCTGCGCCTCTGCGAGAGGTCTTCTATCCGGTGAACCAGTAGAGGAGGGCGACGAGGCCGGCGAGGTAGAAGCCGGCGTCAATGACGATCTCGGTGGTGAGGCCGCCGACGAGGACGCCGCGGTTGTAGAGCACGATGCAGAGCAGCGAGTAGGCGGGCGCGATGAGCAGCCAGAGCCCGACGCGGCTCGTCCAGCCGGCGAGGGCGCCCACGATGAGGCCGGCGGCGCAGACGGCGAGCAGCAGGTAGAGCAGGGCCTTGGTGAGGCGGCGTCCGAGGATGATGGGGATGGTCTCGTCGCCGACCATGAGATCGCCCTGGATGTCGCGCATGTCGAGGATCATGGAGCGGACGAACACCATGGTGAAGGCGAAGACAAAGACGACGCCGACGTTGAGGAGCAGGGCGTGGCTGAAGGGGACGGGCTGCTCGAACAGCGGCGGGATGACGGTGATGACGCACCAGGCGCCGGCCATGCCGATGTTTTTCGAGGCGGGGATGTTGCGTATGCGCCGCAGGCGGCGGAAGGGGAGGATGGGCAGGTTGTAGATGAGGCCCATCAGGGTGGCGAAGCAGACGATGGCGAAGGGCACCCATCCGAGGGCGGCCGAGAGCGCGACGGCCGAGGCGGCGGCGAGCGCGCCGAGCGGGACGAGCACGCGCTTGTGCGGCTCGAGGAAGCCGAGCTTGTACGACTCTTTGTAGAGCGAGTATTCGGGGTCGGTGAAGTGGTTGAGGATATGGATGGCGAAGACGTAGCAGGCGGCGAGGGTGATGGGCAGCGGCATCGGCGGGGCGGCGGCCCGGACCGGGTTCTGGAGCACGATGCAGGCGAAGCAGAGCAGGCCGGCGCCGATGCCGATGTAGAGGTCGCCCTGGATGAAGAAGTCCACGAGCGACGCAAGGGCCCGCTGCGCCCAGGGTTTGTGGGCGTCGCCGATGTCGCGCAGCCGGGCGATGACGTGCTCGATGAGCCAGTTGGGCGTCGAGGCGCCGGCGGTGACGCCCACGGTGCGGTGGCGCGCGACGTCGGCGGGCACGAGGTCGTCGGCGCTCTCGACGAGGTAGGTCCGGACGCCGAGGGCGCGGGCGATGTCGGCGAGGCGCCGGGTGTTGGCGCTGTGGGGGCCGCCGACGACGACGATGGCGTCGCAGCGGCCGGCGAGGCGGCGGACCTCGTCCTGGCGCTCGACGGTGGCGTCGCACACGGTGTCGAACACGCGCATGGTGCCGTTGCGTGCGCGCAGCTTCTCGACGACGGCCTGGAAGAACGCACGATTCTGGGTGCTCTGGGCGACGACGCACAGGGGCTCGTCCGGGGGCACGGCGTCGAGGTCGGCGTCGGACTCGACCACGACACCGCGGCCGGCGGCGTGGGCGAGCAGGCCGACGACCTCGGCGTGGCCCTTGTCGCCGACGATGACGGCGGTGTAGCCGGTGGCGGCGTAGCGGCTGACGATCTTCTGGATGCGCACGACGAGGGGGCAGGTGGCGTCGAGGCAGGCGAGGCCGGCCTCCTCGATGAGGCGGCGGGTTTCCGGGGCGATGCCGTGGGCGCGCACGGCGACCGTGCCGCCCGGGGGCGCGTGGCCGACGTCCTCGATGACGTGGACGCCCTTGCGCTCGAGCATCTCGACGACTTGGCGGTTGTGGATGAGCGGGCCGATGGTGACGAGGCCGGCGGGTCCCGACTCGGCGGCCTCGAACACCATGTCCACGGCGCGGCGCACGCCCATGCAGAAGCCGGCTGTTCTGGCAACGATGATCTTCATTCCGTGAGCCCGTGGGACCGTTGTCCGGACGTCCGTCGTCCGTACCTGTGTCCGGTCCTATTGTGAGGCGCTTTGGCGTCGTGTCAAGGCGGCGGCGTTGCCCGGCGCTTGAGCCGTGGTGCGGGGGCGTGCTAGTGTGGGCCGAAGCGGCGCAGGAAAGGAGAGGCTCGATGGCGTGGAGCCGGACAGTGAGAAGGCGTGTCGGCGTGACGCTCGCGGTGCTGGTCGTCGTGGTGGTGGGTGTTCTCGCGGCGTATCCGGCCGTCGAGATGTGGTACCTGCGGCAGTTGATCCAGCACAAGGAGAACTTCTCGAGCGCGCGGGCGATCCGCCGCCTCGTCAAGAAGGGGGCGAAGGGGGTGCCGATCCTGTTCGACGAGGCGTGCACGGGCGTGCCGGCCGGTACGATTGACATCGGCGCGCGCGAACGCAACGGCATCGTGCAGATCGGGCGTGACGCCCTGCCGTACCTGCGCAGGCAGCTCCGCGAGCCGGGATGGCGCCGGCCGCTCAACGCGGCGTACTGCATCGCGATGATCGCGCCTGAGGACGACGCGGGGCCGGACACGTTCCTACGCCTCGTGTCCGGGGACGACCAGCAGGCCCAGGTCCAGGCCCTTCTGACCGTCGGTGTGCTCGAGCCGGCGGGACGCCCGTGGCGGCTCGAGGTGTTCCGGACGGCGTTGGCGCACGGCGAGGGTTCGGTCAAGACGCGCGCGATTGACCTGCTCGAGGCGGCGGGCGAGCCGCTCGGGGACGAGGCGCTGCTGGCGCTGCTCGACGAGCCGCACGACAGGCTGCGCATCATGGCGGCGGCCGCGCTGCTCCAGCGGGGCGACCGCGCGGGGGTCGAGCACCTGATCGCCTTGCTCGACGGCCCCATCAACGAGCTCACCGTGTACACGGTCAAGCGCCTGAACGCGGCGACCGGACAGCGTTTCGGCTTCAGCCTTGTGGGGACGGTCGAGGGGAACGAGGAGGCGCTCCGCAAGTGGATCGCGTATCTCCGGGGCGAGGAACCGGACGGTGACGTGGAGCCGCCGGAGACAGAAGGCGAAGCGGAAGATGAGGACGTCGGGCCGGAGCCCGGGGACGTCGGGCCGGAGCCCGGAGATACCGAGGAAGATCCTGCCGACTGAACGCGCCCGCCTTGCCTGCCAGTTCTTGACTCAAAGGGTCCGCTTTTCCGCAGCATTGCGCGGAACCGGCTGCGGCAACACCCGTATAACAGGGGTGGACGCGACTTTTCGGACCGCTGTGAAAAGGGAGTACGGACCATGGCAGACGTGACTCGGAAGCGCGTCGTGCGCCTTGGCGTGATCATGGCGGCTGTTCTGGCCATGGCGGCCTTGAGCGTGCCGGCGCTGTGCGGGGACGCGAAGGACAAGGACGCCGAGGCGAAGCCGTCCACGGAGGCACCTTCGGCGAAGGCACCGTCCGCGAAGGCCGAGGACAAGGAGCCGGGCGACTTCTGGATTGACCTCAAGAAGAAGCCCGGCAAGGACGCGGGGCGTTCCATCGAGGCCGAGATCGAGGAGCTCGTCGAGCGGATGGAAGCCTTCGAGAAGCGGATGGACGAGATGATGGGGCGCGTCCGCGAGATGGAGCGCGGCGTTCCTCATCGTTGGCAGCTTCCCCGGATGCGGGACTTCGACGACTGGGGCCGGCCGCAGGATATTGACGAGTGGCTCAAGGAGCTGGAGCGGGAGTTCCGGCTGATACCCGGCAAGGAGCCGTTCCGGTTTCAGCTCCAGATGATGCGGCCGGGCGACGTGTTCTTCAAGCTGCGGATGGACACGGAGGAGACGGAGGACGCGTACGTGTTCCGGCTCGACGCGCCCGGCATGAACAAGGACGACATCATCGTCGAGATCAACGATCACGTGCTGACGGTCAGCGGCGAGCGCAAGGAGCAGGTAAAGGAAGAGGAGCGCGACGGCAAGACGGTGCGCCGCGAGATCAATTACGGGCGCTTCGAGCGAAAGATCGAGCTGCCGCAGGACGCGGACACGGACACGGTGAGTTCGAAGTACGCTGACGGCGTGCTGACGATAACAGTACCGAAGAAAGAAAAGGAGGAAGCCGAAGGCAAGAGAATCATTATCCACCGTCCATGACCGACCTCACCTCCCGGTGGAAAATGATTACGGGAGGGGCATGGGTCTTCTCCGCGACGTGTTTGACATGCCCCTCCGCTCCTCCCTTGCCGGGGAGGCGTAGCGAGGGCGGCCGGAGCGGCCGCGGCAATCATTCAGCAGACGTGTCCTGGCAGACGTCCTTATTTCAGACGTCCTCCTTTGACCCCCGATGACCGATCCTCCGGTCTGTCCCCCCCGAATCCCGGAGGAGAGAGACGGGGCCCCACGCGGGCCCCGTTTTTTCTGTCGCCCCTTCGGGGCTTCGGCGGGGGGCTGCCTTCGGTAGCTGAGGGGGCCCCGCCCTACAAGGGGAGGGCAAGGGGTGTTGGCGGCGGGACGCGCGCGTGTTAGGGTGTTCGCCGTTTCCGGTGATAAGACTTGAGGAGGACGGCGTGGCGAGTCGGGGAGTTGTGTGGTCGGGGCGGCTGGGGTTTCTATTCGCCGCGGTCATTGTCTTTGTGCTGGTCGCGCGGCAGTGCGGGCCGGGCGCCGGGGGGCTTCGCGTGGCGACGAGCGGCGATGCGGAGCGCGCAGCGGCGATTGCCGAGACGTTGAACGAGGCGGGCCTGCGGGCGCGGCTGGTGGAGACGCGCAGCGCGATCGCGAGTCTCGAGGCGCTGGCGACGGGCGACGCGGACCTTGCCGTCGTGCCGGCCGACGTGGCGTGGTACGCCGTGAACGGTGAGGGCATCTTTGAGGAGAAGATCAACGGCTTTTCCGTTGTCTTGCCGATGGCGCTTTGGCGCGTATGCATTCTCGTGCCGATGGACAGCGGTGTGTCGTCGGTCGCCGATCTCCGGGGCAAACGCGTCGTCGTGGGCGCCCCGGGCAGCACGGTTGAGCTGACGGCGAGCCACGTGCTCGAGGCCTGTGGCCTTTCCTTCAGCGATCTTGGGCGCGCGATCCGACTCACGACCAACGAGGGCGACGCGGCGCTGCGAGACGGCGGGGCGGACGCCCTTGTCTTCGTCGGCCCTCCTGACGCGCCCATTCTCAGGGGACCTTACCGTGGGGTGCCTATCCCGACGGCATGCGTTGAACGGCTTCAGGAGAGGCGCCCGTTCTACACCACGTTGTTCGTCGGTGCCGATTCAGGGGTGCCGACCCCGGCGTCGGCGACTCTTTTTGTTTCTGTTATTCTTCTTGCCCGGACGGGCCTGAGGGCAGGGGAGGTCCAGGCCGCTGCACGCGTGTTGGCGGAATGGGCGGGCTTGCCCGGCGAAGAGGCGACGTGGTCAAAGCGGCTGGCGATTCCGCTCCACCCCGGGGCGAAGGTCTACTATGAAGCCCGGTCGCGAAGGCCGGACGGCGCGGAAGACCGAAGCGAGTAGCCCCCCGCCCTTCCCTCCGGGGCCCGTTTGCGCTAGTATGCCGCCCCATTCCGGTACGAGGAGGCTCTACAGGGAGGCTGTACAGGGAGGCCGTTCGAGGAGGCCGCATAAGGAGGCCGTTTGCAGGGATATGAAAGCCGCGGTGTACATGGGGCCGGGCGAGATCGTCGTCAAGGAGGTCGAGACACCCAAGCCGGGGCCGGGCGAGGTGCTTTTGCGGATGCGGGCGGCGGCCGTGTGCGGCACGGACGTGCGCATCTACCTCAAGGGCCAGGCGAACGTGGTGCCGCCGGCGATCACGGGCCACGAGATCTGCGGGGAGATCGCGGCGGTCGGCGCGGGGCTCGACGGCTACGAGGTCGGGCAGCGGGTGACGAGCGTGACGTCGATCGGCTGCGGGGCGTGCGCGATGTGCGCGCGCGGGTGGACGAACATGTGTCCGGAGTCGCGGTACCTGGGCTACCATTTCCCCGGCGCGTTCGCCGAGTACATGGTGGTGCCGGCGCCGGCCATCGAGCAGGACGCGGTGATTCCGGCGCCGGAGCACCTCTCGGACGCGGCCGTGGCGCTGGTCGAGCCGTTCTCGTGCGTGGTGAACGGTCAGGAGCCGCTGCGGATCGCGGAGGGCGAGACGGTGGTGGTGATCGGCGCGGGGCCGATCGGCGCGATGCACCTGGAGCTGGCGCGGGCGAGCGGGGCGGCGCGGCTGATCGCGGTAGAGGTCGAGGCGACGCGGCTCGAGATGGTGAAGCAGTTTGCGCCGGACGAGGTGATTGACGGCTCGAAGCGCGACGCGGTCGAGGAGGTCAAGCGGCTGACGGACGGCGGGGGTGCGGACGTGGTGGTCGTGGCGTGCGGGGTGAAGGCGGCGGCGGTCCAGGCGGTGGCGATGGCGGCGATGAAGGGGCGGATCAGCTTTTTCGCGGGCTTTCCGAAAGACGACCCGACGATCGCGCTCGATGCGAACCTGGTGCACTACCGCGAGCTGGGGATCTTTGGGGCGTTTGCGTCGCACCGGGCGCAGTTCGTGCGGGCGATGGAGCTTGCGGCGGCGGGCAAGGTGGACCTGGACCGGCTGGTGACGCACCGGTTCCCGCTCGAGCGGCTGGTCGAGGCGATCGAGACGACGCGAAGCGGCACGGGGCTGAAATCGGTGATCGAGTTTGGATGATGGGTGAGCGGTTCAAGGACAAGGTGGTGATCGTCACGGGCGCGGCGCAGGGGCTCGGGGCGGCGATCGCGGAGGCGTATCTGGACGAGGGGGCGTCGGTCGCGGTGGCGGACGTGAACGCGGACGCGCTCGACGAGACGGTGCACCGGCTGCACGACAGGGCGCCGCAGCGCGTGATCCCGGTGCAGACGGATGTCACGAAGGAGCCGAGCGTGCAGCGCATGGTGCAGGCCACGCTCGAGGTGTACAAGCGCCTCGACGTGCTGGTGAGCAACGCGGGGATCCTGGTCTCGGGCGAGGCGACCGAGTTCGACGCGGCGGAGTGGCGGCGGGTGATCGAGGTCAACCTCGTCGGCTACTTCCTGTGCGTCAAGCACGCGGCGCTCGTGATGAAGGAGCGCGGCGGCGGGGCGATCGTGCAGATCAACTCGAAGTCGGGGCGCGTGGGCAGCTACAGGAACTCGGCGTACGCGGCGTCGAAGTTCGGGGGAATCGGGCTGACGCAGAGCCTGGCGCTCGAGCTGGCGCCGTACAGGATCCGGGTGAACGCGGTGTGCCCGGGCAACCTGCTCGATTCGCCGCTGTGGGTCGAGAGCCTGTACGCGCAGTACGCGGCGAAGTGGGGCATCAGCGAGGAGGAGGTGCGGGCGCGGTACGTCTCGCAGGTGCCGGTCGGCCGCGGGTGCGAGTACGCCGACGTGACCGAGGCGGTGCTGTTCCTGTCGAGCGAGGAGGCCGGCTACATCACGGGGCAAGCGCTCAACGTGGACGGCGGGCAGGTGATGTCGTAGCCGGTGGGCGCCGGGCGTGTCGAGCACGTTCTTTTATGTAAGCCCTTCAGGCTATAGTTTGGTTTGTTGGCGTTCCGGTACCCAGGGTGGCGCTTTGCCCCTCGGCAGGCCCTTCGACAAGCTCGGGGCAGGCTCGGGGCAAAGCTGACCCTGGGCTGGCATATGGAGCCCCTTCGGGGCAGGCGGCGAGAGAGCCGGTGCTCGGCTTCTGCAACGAGCCCGGTCGCCCGAAGCGGTGGTTCGAGGCGGGAGGTGAGCGATGGACGAGGGGCGAAGGGCGGTTGAGTACATCCTTCGGCGGCACATGGCGCGTGAGTTCACGGGCGGGCGCGTCGAGCCGGAGGACATGGAGCTGCTGAAGGAGGCGCTGCGGTGGGCGCCGTCGGCGGGCAACCGGCAGCCGTGGTTTTTTTACGTGGTGCGAGACAAGGCGGTGCAGTCGGCGCTCGCGGGGGCGTCGTACCACCAGCACTTCGTCGAGGAGGCGGCCGTTGTCTTCGTCGTCTGCGCTGAGCCGGAGCGGTCGGCCGCGAGGTACAGGGACCGGGGGCGGACGCTCTACTGCTACCAGGACACGGCGGCGGCGGTGGAGAACCTGCTGATCGCGGCCCAGATGCTCGGCTATGGGGCGTGCTGGGTGGGCGCGTTCGACGAGGAGGCCGCCCGCAAGGCGCTGGAGATCCCCAGGCACCTGCGGCCGGTGGCCATCGTGCCGGTGGGGCCGTGCCGTCCGGTGACGAAGTTCCCGGACCGGCGGCCGGCGGAGAGCGTGTTCAAGGTCATCGAGTGAACGCCGCGTAGCGCCGGCAGGATGCCACCGCTCCTCTGCTGGGACCAGCAAAACGGGCCGCAAGCACGATGACTGCGGCCCCTTTGCGTGCGAAATGCTGATCGGCCTATGCCCTGCGCTTCCTGATCAACGCCAGGCCGCCAAGTGCCAGAAGCGTGAGCACGGCGGGCTCGGGTACTATTGTTGTGAACTCGAGGCGCGTCAAGTTCGCGATACGGTTCCCCCCCTGGAAGCTATCGTGGAGTGTGATCAACACTGGGCCGCTGTCGTACGTGGCGATCATGGGGATCCGGTCAACCACGCTGCTTATCCTTATCGGCGTTTGGCTGTAGGCGTACGTGCCGCCCCCGAGGTCAAGCTCAAGGTACACATCAAAGAGGCTGTCTCCCAGGGCGGGATCCGTGGGTTGCTCTGCAATCGCGCCCCACGATGCCGGGAGAACACCGCCCTGGCCAAGACCAGCACCTGCGATCAGGGTGACGGTGCCGTCCGTCAGGCTCATCGAGACGATCTCTGTGTCGATCACGTCCAAATGCCCGTCGATGGGTCTCAGGCCCGGGTAGTTCGTCGAGTCGTCCGACGGGTCGCCTCGGGCGATCGTCGTTTGCCCGATCAGGGCGTAGTTCGCATCCGGTGTCCCGTCCAGGTTCAGGTCAAGCTCCACAGTAGCCGTGGAACTGGCGTAGACGTCCAGGCCCGCTGGAGTCGTGTCAATCCAGTGATCTCCGGGGCCGCCGGTGGCACTCGCCGGCCCGGGGAGCCCTGCCACAGCACAGCCTGCTACGATCAGTGCGAGCAGTCGTAGTTTCATGGTCCTTTCCTCCTCTCCTCAAACTTGAATGTAGTCAAGTACTTGCCCTGCACTTGGTTGACGCGAAGGACAGCGTGCCGTTCGCAGACAGAGCCGCGTGCGTTCGGGCCACATCAGGGAAACCAAATACCCCAAGAACAGCTATAGGATACCAAATCGTGGCCTGCATGTCGAGACAAATCGAGGGCTCGTTTCTCACGCTGACGTGCAAGTTGCGGCTTGGCATCTGCCGGTTGTTGGGACAAGATGGGCGGTGGCTGTTCATTCGTGCGTCCCAATATAGGGAGGCTTCTGTCGATTGGGCGATGCTGACGCTTGGGATTGAGACGAGCTGCGATGAGACCTCGGCGGCGGTGGTCGATGGGGAGCGCGGGATTCTGTCGAATATCGTGGCGTCGCAGTTCGACCTGCACGCGCGGTACGGGGGCGTGGTGCCGGAGCTGGCGTGCCGGCGGCACGTGGAGGTGATCTCGCAGACGGTGGAGACGGCGCTTGAGGAAGCGGGCGCGGCGATGCCGGACGTCGAGCTTATCAGCGTGGTGAAGGGGCCGGGGCTGATCGGGGCGCTGCTGATCGGGGTGGCGTTCGCGAAGGCGCTGGCGCGCTCGACGGGCGTGGGCATCATCGGCGTGAACCACGTGGAGGCGCACGTGTACTCGGCGGTGATGGCGCGCTCAGCCGCAGCGGGGGACGGCGCCGTTGAGGGCAACGGGGCGGCGTTTCCGGCCGTCGGCCTGGTCGTGAGCGGCGGGCACACGATGCTGTTCCTGATGGAGGATTTCGGCAGGTACCGGTGGCTGGGGGGGACGGTGGACGACGCGGTCGGCGAGGCGGGCGACAAGGTGGCGACGTTGCTGGGGCTGCCGTACCTGGGCGGGCCGCTGGTGGAGACGCTGGCGGAAGGCGGCGATCCGAAGGCGATCGAGTTTCCGCGGGCGATGATGACGCGTGCGAACTACGACTTCAGCTACGCGGGGCTCAAGACGGCGGTGCTGTACCACGTGAAGGGCTACGGAGGCGAGCGGCTGGGCGAGGACACGATCGGCGAGGCGGAGCGGGCCGACATCGCGGCGAGCTACCAGGCGGCGGCGTTCGAGCCGCTGGTGAAGAAGACGATGTGGGCGGCGGAGGAGTTCGCGGCGCAGTCGGCGGTGGTATGCGGCGGGGTGTCGCGCAACAAGACGCTGCGGGCGATGTTCGAGCGGGCGGGGGCGAAGCGGGGCGTTCCGGTGCTGTTCCCGCCGCCGGAGCTGTGCACGGACAACGCGGCGATGGTGGCGGGTCTGGGCGCGTGGCGCGCGGCGCGGTTCCCCGACGAGGTCACGGCCGAGTTCGACGCCTTCCCCAACTTCCAGACGTTCGGGTCGTTCGAGGGGTTTTCGGACCCGCGCAGGCGTCGCGGGCGGCGAGGGAAGAAGAAGACGTAAGGGCGCGGTTGGTCATTTCTCACGTTGATCTGGTGGTTCTCGCCAGATCTTGTTCCGGCGGTCAGGTTCCCACACAACCGCGCGTGCACCCAAGTCCTTGTTTCAGAGGGGGTTTTGACTTTGCGTGCCACGCTGGCATTGATCCTGCGAAGCGTTGAGCGTATCGTTTTGTGTGTTGGGCCCGTGCCCTGCCGGGCGCGGGCAAGGAGGGTGAGAGATGCGTGGGCAAGGTCGAAGAAGGCGGCGTTTCCCGCTGTTCTGGAGGGTCGTGCTGGGCGTTGTCGTGGCGCTGGGTGTCTTCGTCGCGGTGGATTTCGACTGGTCGGGGAAAGGCAAGCGGCCGCCGACGGAGACCATCGAGTACGACGATCATCAGTGGGTCGTGACGCGGAACGAGTATCTGCGCGCGCGGGGCCTTGACATCGAAGACGTCCCGCCTGAAGAGAATGCCGCGCTCGACTATCTCATTGCCGGGGAGATGATGCCGGACTTTCCTTCGGGGGAAGAGCGAAAACCCGCCAACACTCAGGAGAGGTACGTGCTGCAATACGGCTGGCCGGCGGACTGCAAGGTTCTCAGGCGCTACCTGAGCGAAGCCCAGCCGGCGCTGGCGCGTGCACGGATTGGCTTGGGCAAAGAGCGCCCGCGGTGGCTTGTAGGTATGGACGAGGATCTCCTCTACAACGCGGAGTTGCCCGGCCTGGGGCGTATGCGCACACTGAGCCGCGCTTTCGTGTGTACAGGATGGCTGGCTGTCTCCGAGGGCCGTGACGGCGAGGCGCTCGAGTGCTTCCTTGCGCCGATTCACCTGGGCAACCACGTGGCACACGGGCCGGTGGTCCTTTATGGCCTGGTGGGTGCGGGAGTGAACGGCATGGGATTCAGCGCGCTGGAGCGCTGGATTCTCGGCGAGCCGTCGGTGAAGCTGCTGCGCGAAGCGCATAAGCAGATACGCGAGCTCGAGAAAGGGAAACCCGATTACTTGCACGCCGTCGGGACGGAGCGCGCCATGTGCCTCGACGTCGTGCGGTTCTTTGGGAAGTACCGGATAGAAAGCCTGCGAGAACTCCGAGCGGTCTCCGGGCCGGTCTTCGGACGGTCACGCTTGGTGCGGGGCGTTGTGAAGAGGAAGCTGAACGCGGCGTACGACCGGATCGAGCATTGGGCCGTGCTCGAGGGTCGCGCCAAGTATGGATTACTGGCCAGCCTCCCTGATGAGATAAGAAACGATGCGGAGGGCGACTGGCACGTAGGAGAGTTCGCCTACATCCTTTGGAGCACCTTCCGTTATGAGAGAAAGTTTGCGCTCAATGACCTCAGATATGCCGCCGTGCAGGTGCGGATCGGGTTGGCGCTGTATAAGGCGGAGCACGGGAGGTATCCGGAGGCGCTCGAGGAGATCGAGGCGTACCTGGGCGATGTCCCACTGGATCCGTACACGCTCGAGCCGCTCCGGTATCGGCTGGAGGGTGATGAGTACGTCTTCTATAGCGTGGGGCCGAATCTCCTTGATGAGGGCGGCAAGGACCGGCGGCAGGACAGGACGCGGCTCCAGAGCAGGTTTTGGGGCTCTGGCGGCTCCCCTGCTCGACCGATTGGTCTGGAGAACGAGGAAATGGAGACGGATGATCTGTTCTTTGTGTCTGATGTCGCGGAGCCGCCGCCGTTTGAGGAGTTCATGAAGCATAGGGGACGCCGGCCGGAAGAAGGCTGGTCAACGGAGCGGGCGGTGGAGGGGGACTGAGGCCGAAGACGCGGCTGCTTGATTCTCACGCCGAAGGGGTGATTCTGGCGAAGGATGGGGGTCTTCGCGCGCCCCGCTGTTTTTCTCTAACCTTCTGATGGGCGGCAACTTGTGCTCGCCCCAGCCGTTCTGGCATTGATGATGCGAAGCCTTCAGCGGGAAGCAAGGCTGGAGGCTGTCATGGATGAGTGTGACGCGAGCGGCGAGAGGGAAGGGGCCGCCGGGCGGGCCCCCGAACGGGACGGCGCGGAAGACCCGAAAACGCTGGGCGGCGAGCACGACGAGGCGCACGCGACGCCGCTGTATCACACGGGCGAGGGCACGAGGCGAAGCGTTCTCACGACGCCGGTGACGGTTTCCGGGTGCCGGCGCTTCTTCAGCGTGAACGGCGGGAGCGTGCTCTATTGCCTGAGCGCGCTTTCAATCCTGTATGGGATCTCGCAGATCGTGGGGCCGGTGCTGGCGACGACGGAGGCGCTGGGGAAGACGCTGCCGTGCATCGGGGCGCTGAACGTGTACGAGCTGGCGCTGCTCGGTGTGCTGGCGCTGATCGTGGCGTGGCGGAACGTGACCGACGACGCGACCTCGCTGGTGGTGCTGATCGCGCTGTTTCTGATCGCGAGCGGCATCACGCTGGCGTCGGTGGCGAACGACAACCCGAACGTGGCCGTGCTGGTGGGGGCGGGGTCGTGCGCACTCGTGGTCGGGAAGCTGTGGGTCCTGCGGCGGACGATCCGCCTCCGGCTGGAGCGGCTGCAAGTCGCGGGGCTGGGAATACTGCTTGCGTGGAATTTCTTCATGTCGTCGGCGATGGCGCTGATGGTGAAGCACGATCTGGGCGAGGCGGCGATCATACGGAGGGGATGGCTCGTCGGGTGGCTGGTGATGCTTGCGGGCGGGGTGCTGCTGGTCGTGCACGCGGCCCGCGCCGGCTCCGGTGAGGCGAAACGTCGGGACACGAGCGTGCCCTTCCTGCGCACGCCGGGCATGGCGTGGGTCTTTGCCGCGGTCGTGCTGCTGGCGGCCAACGTCCACCAGTATGCGCTGACGTTCATCTTCGATGTGCGGTTCGCGTTCGGGGACTTCCTGCCGGTGATTATCGTGGCGGCCGTGTTGGCGCTGGAGCTGATGCGGATCTTCGGGAAGACGTTCGGGGCGGCGGAGGTGGTCGTTTCGGTGGTGCCGCTGGCGGCGGGGTTGGTGACTGTGCTGACGCGGTCGTTCGTGGACTATCCGCGGGTCGGGCTGGAGCTTCTGTGGTATCCGCCCGTGCTGCTGGGAGTAGCGGCGGGGGCGATGCTGTGGGCCGGGCTGCGCAACGGGTGGTGGTGGCTTCTGTACGTAGCTTTCGCGCACGCGATGGGCATTGTGCTGACCGCGGGCGTGAGGCCGGACGTGACGGCGGTTGCACCGCCGGAGCTCAACTGGGAGACGTTCCTGGCCGTCGCGGGGCTGTCGCTCTTTGGTCTGGGGCTGGCTCGCCGCAGGGCGCCGGCGTGCATGGCGGGCGTGGCGGTGCTGTCGGTGTGGGCGGGTATGTGCGAGGGGCTTCGGGATTTCGCGGACTTGCACGACGTGCCGATGGCGTCGGTCATCGGGCTCGTGGCGGGGCTCGGCACGATGGCCGTGTACCTTGTCTTTCCCCGGGCGCTGCATCGGCGGATCGCGCTGCTGGGCGCGATGATTCTGGCGGCAAGCACGGTGGCCTGTTTCCGTGGGCCGTCACGGCTGGACTATCCGATCGAGAGCGGTGCGGTGGTCGCCGTCCTGGCCGGCGCAGTGTGGCTGCGGACGCGGGACATTCCGCTAACCGTCGTTCTGTGCCTGCCTCTGGTGCGGGGGTTGTACGTGAGCGCGAAGACAGCGAAGGGCTGGCGCTATGTCATGCTGAGCTTCGTGCTGCTGGTGCTGGGCGCGCTCATCAGCCTGCGCAAGGGACGGCGGGCCCGGGAGGCGGGCGCGACCGACCACCTGCAGGAATCCGCCTCGTAAATCAGGCCATCTGTCTTAGCCGGCCGCAGTCGTGGATCGGATCAGCATTCCCCACCGTTGCTTTCCGTGGCGAAAAAAGTGGAACCTGGGTGGGGGTGTGGGGCACAGATGGGTGGAAAGCGGCCGGGAATGCACGCAGGAGGGAGCGTGGGGAACGAGGGCTTGATCGAGGCGGCGAGGCGCGGCGACCGGGAGGCGTTCGGCGGCCTGGTCGAGGCGCACCAGGACCGGCTGTTTCGTTCGGCCTGCTGCCTGACGCGGAGCGCGGCGGATGCCGAGGACCTGGCGCAGGAGACGTTCGTGCGCGCTTACCGGGGGCTGGGGCGGTTCCGGGGCGACTGCGCTTTCTACACGTGGCTCTTTGGGATTCTGCTCAATGTGTACCGGCGGTGGGCGCGGCAGCAGCGGCGACAGCGGCGGCTGAGCGCAGAAGGATCGGAGGCGGCGGGCGCGGCGGCGTCGCCGGGCCGGCGAGCGGCGGCGGCCGAGGAGCTGGCGCGGGCGCTGCGGGTGGTTGACGCGCTGCCCGGCCGATTGCGTGAGGTGATGGTGCTGCGGCACGTGGAGGCGATGTCGTACGAGGAGATCGCGCGGGCGGTCGGGTGCCGGCCGGGGACGGTGCGGTCGCGGCTGCACCGGGCGCGGGCGCTGCTGGCGGTGCGGTGGCGGCAGGGGCGTGGCGGCGAACTCACAAGGCCCAGTGGACAAGGAGAAATGGTGACATGAAGTGCGGGACGGTCAGGAGGAAGCTCTCAGCGCTGCTCGACGAGGAGCTGGCGGCGGAAGAGGCGGAAGCCGTGCGCGCGCACGTGCAGAGCTGTGAGGCTTGCGCCGCGTTGCTGGCGGGCATGCGGGCTGCGGACGGCGAGGCCGGCGAGGCACTGCGAAGGGCGACTGAGGGCGTGGAGGCTCCGCGTGGCTTCAAGGCCCGGGTTATGGGCGCCATCGGGCCGGCAGAGAGGGCACGCGCGCCGGGCGTGTGGCGTCGGCGGGCGTGGAAGCTGGCGGTGGCCTCGGCGGGTGTGCTGGTGGTCGCCGTGGGTCTGTGGGGCGTTCTGGCCACACGCGATGAGGGAGGCGGGCCGGGTCCGGACGCTGCGAACGGGGGCGGTGGGCCTCGGGTGACACCTCGTGGGGGCCGCGTTGTGTTGACGACGCTCGACCTGCCATCGGTGCGCGAGCTGGCCGAGGAGCTTCTCGGCGGCCCGGGCGAGGCTGAGGCTGAGGAGCCCAAGGACCGGCGGCTGAACTACGAACCGTTTACTGTTCCGAGGACGTGGGGGTAAGAGCGATGAGAATTCTTGGTGTGATGCTGGCTGTAGTTCTGGCGACGGGAACGGCCCTGGCGGGGGCCGGGCCGAAGGCGGAGACGATCACGATAGAGGGGAAGACGTACTCGGTGGTGCCGGACGAGGCGCTGAGGGCACGGGGGTATGAGCTTCCGGATGTGCCGAGGGACCAGAACGCGGCGTTCGACTATCTGCGCGCGCTTGAGGCGTACTGGGAGCCGGAAGGCCTGACGAGGGACGACGAGCTGTGGCACGCGATTGGCAATTGGCGCTGGTCGGGCAAGGCCGGACCTCAAGTGCGCGAGTACCTCGAAGAGAACAGGAAGGCACTGGCGCTGATCGAGGCGGCCGCGAGCAAGCCCCAGTGCCATTTCCCATTCCTGCTCGAGGAAGGGCAGACGCTCGGTGAGGACACGCCGCTCGGGGGGCTCATGCTGCCGTACCTGGGGAAGATCCGCGGGCTCACCCGCTTCCTCGTCGTCGAAGGCAAGGCGCGCGAGTTCGAGGGGCGCACCGCCGACGCCCTCGACGCGTACATGCTGGCGCTGCGCATAGGGGGTCACGTGGCCCAGGACCCGTTCCTGATCAGCGGTCTGCTTGGGATCGCGTGCACAGAGATCGGGAGGCGGCCGATCGAGCAGTGCCTGCTTCGGCACGAGCTGGACGAGGAGACGCTGGCGCAGGCGCAGACGTGCGCGTTCGAGATCGGGAAGGGCCGCCCGGACGTTCGCATCGGACTGGGCGGCGAGAGCGTGTTTTCGACGGACGCGGTCGAGCGCATCATTCGCGATCCGGATATCGTCATGAATTTCTTCGAGGAGCTGCCGACCGCCGAGCAGAAGGCGTGGATTGCCAGACTCAAGACGAAGGAAGGCCAAGAGGAGCTTCGGCGCGAGGCGCGGGCGTTCTGGGACGAAATGGAGAAGCAACTGGAGCTGCCCTTCGCTGAGTTCGTCGCGACACTTGAGGAAGTGGGAAAGGGCGCTTCGTCGAAGCGGCGTTCTCCGATCATGGAGCAGGTCATGGAATCAGTGGAGCGGGGGCGGATTCAGTACGGGCGGGCCGACCTGAGCTGGAACGTGCTGGACGTGATGTTCGCGCTGGCGCGGCACAAGGCGAAGCACGGGGCGTACCCGGAGACGCTGGAGGAGGCGAAGGGGCTGATGCTTTCGGACGGGACGGACCCCTACACGGGCAAAGGGCTGAAGTACCGGCTGGAGGAGGACGGGTCGTTCACGATCTGGAGCGTGGGCGAGAATCTGAAAGACGGCGGCGGCAAGGTGGAGACGAAGCACGACCCGTGGCGCGGCGGCGACTACGTGTGGAACTCGCGGGTGCTGGCGGGGATGAAGTAGGGCGCGGTGTGATATGTGGTGTGATATAATGGTAGTTGGGTTTGTCCGGGAGGCACGGCGATGCAGATGAAGGTCGGGGCTTGTCTGTTGTGCTTGATGCTGCTCGTGCCGCGGGCCGTCCACGCGGCGGAGGAAGCGGCGGCGGAGACGGTCACGATACAGGGCAAGACGTACACGGTCGTTTCCGACGATGAGTTCCGCGCGCTCGGGTTCGACGTGCCCGACGTGACACCGGAGGAAAACGCCGCGTACGACTACATCGAGGCGATCAACAGTTACGTGGCGCCCGACGCGGAACAAGAGGACCTGCGAGACACGGTCCTGCAGGGGACATGGACCGAGGAGGCGGGGCCGCTGGCCGACTACATTGAGCGCAACGCGAGGACGGTTGAGCTTCTGAAGGCAGCGGCGACGAAGGACGTGTGCCACTTCCCCGTGCTGGTGTCACTGGGCTCGTCGATCGAGGAGCGAAGCCCCCTGGGCATTATGCTGCCGCAGTTGGCGCCGATGCGGGAGCTTGCACGATTCCTTGTCGCCGAGGGCAAGGCGTACGAGTTCGAGGCGCGCTACGAGGAGGCGCTCGACACCTACCTGCTCGCGCTTCGGCTGGGCAACCACATGGCGCAGGGTCCGACGCTGATCGGCGGGCTCGTCGGCCTGGCGTGCAACCAGATCGGCGCCCGCGCCATCGAGCAATGGCTCGTGCGCAACGAGATTGACGACGAGACCTTGCTGAACGCTCAGAAACGTCTGGCCACGCTGGCGGAAGGCCGCCCCTCTGTGATGACATCGATGCGCGGCGAGCGGGCGTGGTCAACGAGCATCATGGAGTACATGATGGAGCATCCGGCCGTGCTCGACGATTTCATAGAGGGCGGGACCGATCTCGGCGCAATCCGGAGCACGGCCCTGACGGCCATGTTCATGAGCGACGAGGGTCGCGCCCAAGTCCGGGCCGACGCGAAGGCGTTCTGGGATGCGACGGAGGCGGCGATGGCGATGCCGCTGCGCGCGTTCATCGAGACCGGTGCAGGCGACGAGCCGGTCAGGAAGGCTCACGCGCGCAAGTTTCCGCCCAATATCATGGGCCTGCTCGGGCCGGCGCCGGGGGGCGCGCGCCTTGCGTTTGCGCGAAACGCCGTGGCGTGGACGGTGCTCGACGTCGAGTTCGCGCTGGCGCGCCACAAGGCGAAGCACGGGGCGTACCCGGAGACACTCGACGAGGTGAAGGACCTCATGCTCTCCGACGGCATCGACCCCTACTCGGGCGAACGGCTCAAGTACCGGCTCGAAGACGACGGCGCCTTCACGATCTGGAGCGTGGGCAAGGACCTGAAAGACGGCGGCGGCAAGGTGGAGACGAAGCACGACCCGTGGCGCGGCGGCGACTACGTGTGGAACTCGCGGGTGCTGGCGGGGACGAAGTAGGGCACGGTGTGATATAATCTCCCCTGGGTCTGTCCGGGAGGTACGCACATGTACACGGCGATGCAGATGAAGGTTGGGCCTTTTGTCTTTTGCCTGATGTTGCTCGTGCCGCCGTCCGTCCACGCCGCGGAAGAGCTGGCGGCGGAGACGATCACGGTTGCCGGGGAGGTCTATCGGGTTATCCCTGACGAGGTCTTTCGGAAGATGGGGTTTGAGTTTCCCGACGTCCCCCCGGAGGAGAACGCCGCGTACGACTACATCGAAGCGATCAATCAATACACGCCGATCAAGGACGCGGACTTTCGGGACCTTTACTACCTGGTAATTGAAAAGGGCTGGGACCATGCGCCCCCGATGGCGCGAGTGCATGCCGACGGCAATCAGATCACGTTCGAACTCCTTCGCGCGGGTGCCGGAAAAGACCAGTGCCATTTCCCGTTTCTGGAGGTTTCTTCACCGTTGTCGTCTGAACCTCTCTGGAACATGTACAATTTATTCGGCGCCAAGGTGCGCGAAATGGCCCGCTTTCTACGCTTCGTGGGCTCAATGCACGAGCACGACGGGGATTTCGCGGCGGCAATGGACGCCTACGTGGACGCGGCCGCGTTGGGCGTGCATGTGAGCCAGGACAACCAGCTTCTTGATGCCCTTGTCGGAATGGCGATCTCGCGCATCGGACTGCATAGCGTGCGCGCGTGCGCAGCCCGGCGGCAGGTGGCCGACAAGGTGCTGCTTGCGGCCCAGCAGCGGCTGGCAAAGATTCGTGGCCTGCGGCCGAGCTGTCTCGACGTGGTTGGGTCGGAACGGGTTTTTTCACGAGAGGCGCTGGAGTGCTTGTTCCGAGAGAAGTTCCTTTCCGGCGGCTGGCCAAACGTGTTGTCGTTGGAGGGCTGGCTGGAGGGGTTCCTTTTGAACGTGCCGGCGGTTCAGGACGCGATTCGTTTAGGGAACAACAGGTTCTGGGAGACGTTCGAGGCGGTCGCTGCTCTGCCTGTGGCGGAGTATCTGGAGCATCACGAGAGGTTGCTGCGGGAGCCGCCGATACCGAGCTTCTTGGCTGTTGTCGGAAGCCTCGCATCCCGCGAGCCCATCATTCGATTTCGGTTTCTCTATGAGAGAGAAAACATCGAGTGGATCGTGACGGATGTATTCGTCGCCATCGCACGGTACAGGGCGAAGCACGGGCAGTTTCCTGAGAAGCTCGAGGACGTGAAGGACCTGATGCTTACGGACGGGATTGATCCGTTTTCGGGCGAAGTCTTGGAGTACCGCCGGGAGGGGGACGAGTTCGTGGTGTGGAGCGTGTGGCAAAACCTCAAGGATGACCGCGGGGAGGTCACGCGCACGCTTCCGATGGACGCTGCGGACTTGGTGTGGACGTCGGCGCCGAAGTCGGAGATGATGAAAGAGTAGCTTGCCTGTCGTTCCTGCCACCTGGTTATTTTGACGGTCTGTCTGGTGGCCTTCGCCATGTGATTTCGCGGGATTCACGTCGAGTGGTGTGTGGGGTTCACGCGGGCGTGAGTCGGGTGAAATCGGCGGGGAACGGTCTCTGGTGGGGGTCGTTTTGGCGTCGGATGGCATACGGCGTGCAATAGGTGGTGTCGGCGTGCGCGACCCGACGTGGCGGACAGACGGCCGTCGTGGGGGCGGCGACATGAACCCGACGGGTGGCCCGCCATGCAATCGTTGTGTCCGTGTTGCGTGGACCTGAGGCAGAACAACTCAGGGTGACAAGACATGGAGGTAAAGCTCATGGAAGAAAAGACGCCAGAGGTGCAGGCCGTGGTTGAACGGCTTGAGAGGGTCGAGCGGTGGCACCGCCGGTTCAAGAGAGCCGCGATCGGAGCCTTCGTCTTGATGCTGGCCCTCATTGTCGTCTTGGCCGTGATCATCGCGCTGGCTACCCGGCAGCGCGAGAAGATTGTGGCGGAAAGGTTCGTCGTTGTGGACGAGCAAGGCAAGGAGCGCGCCGAATTGTTTGGCATCGGCGACGGGTCGGGACTGATCGTGTATGACGAGGACGGCGAGCACCGTGCCGGGCTGGTTCTCATGAGGAAAGGCCCGAGCCTGTCTCTAACCGATGAGGATGGGACGATCCGTGTTGTGCTGGGCGTGCATTCACGTGGGCCTTTTGTCACGTTCTTCGACGAGGACAAGAAGCCTCGCGCGGGGTTGGGCTTGGGCGAGTTCGGTGCGCGCTTTCGCATCTCCGACGAAGACGGTCACGACATCTGGGAGGCGCCGCCGGCCCAATAGGCCCGCCGTGGCATCATTCAACGCGCGCTGAAGGATGTGTGCCCTTTGCGATGCGGATGCGCGCGTGCAGGGCGTCGTCCATGGGGGACGGCGCCCGTTTCTATTCACCGCAGAGGTCGCGGAGAACGCAGAGAAAAGAAGGAATTTACCACGGAGGGCACGGAGAACACGGAGAAAATGGGGACAGTCACCTATTTCTCGATGGCGCGGTTTGTGGCCCGGTTGGTCTGATGGGCGAGAAATAGGTGACTGTCCCCATTTTCCGTGCTACGAGTAGGCTGGCTCGACAGGCCGGGAGGGAGCGCATGCCGGAGGACGCACGTGGACGAGAGGATGGGCGAGGGCGAGATTGAGTCGCTGCTGCGGCTGACGCGGATGATCAGCGCGTGCGTGCCGTTCGAGGAGGCGCTGCACGCGCTGATCGAGGAGGCGCGCAGGCGGTTCGGGTTCGACGCGCTGGCCGTGGTGGTGCTCGACGAGGAGACCGAGGAGCTGGGGATCAAGATCGCGCGCGGGGTGAGCAACGCGTTCATCAAGAGCTACCGGCGGCCGATCGGGTCGGGGGTGACGGCGAAGCTGATCTGGGAGGAGAAGCCCGTGCTGATGGCGGCGGCGGACCGGGCGTCGCCGGCGTACAAGGAGCTGCGGCTGGAGCGGGATTTTTCGAGCCTGATGTGCGTGCCGATTGTCGTCGGGGGCGGCGGCGTGGGCTACATGCAGGTGGAGCGCTCGTCGGGTGAGGCGTACACGGAGGCCGACCTGCGATTCGCGCAGCTCATGGCGAACCTGGGGGCGGCGGCGCGTGTGGTGGACCGCTTGCGCGAGGAGAACGAGCGCTTGAGCTTCATTGACCCGGTGACGCAGGCGCTCAAGTACCACAGTTTCCTGCGCGGGCTGGGGCGCGAGCTCAAGCGGGCGAAGATGCTGTCGGTGCGGTCGGCGGTGGGGCTGCTCGACCTGGATAACTTCAAGCCGTACAGCGAGATCCACGGGCTGAAGGCGGGGCGCGAGGTGCTGGCGCAGGTGGCGGGCATCGTCAAGGGGCGCCTCAAGGAGTTCGACCTCGTGGGGCGGTTCGGCCTGGACGAGCTGATTTTCGGGATCTTCAAGGTGGGCGACCGGGAGGACGCCCGGCGGCTGTTCGAGTCTATCCGCGAGGCGGTGGAGGCGTTCGGGCGCAGTTGCCCGAAGCCGAACCCGCTGGCGACGATCGGCGGGCTGCTTGTCGAGCCGGAGCAGGAGGTCGAGGACTTCACGGCGATGGTCATGCGGCTGCGCCACGCGATGCACGTGGCGCGTGACCGCGGGGGGAATCAGGTCTATTTCGTTGAGAGCTAGCGGCTTAGGTTGTTTGCCGCGTTCGTTTGTTCGGTTTTCCTGCGCGCCCTCGAACCGTTTCTTTCCCTGAGTCAGTTTCGGGCTATGGCGAAAATAAGGTGAATTTCGTCTTGACAATTCGCTTTAGTTTCGCCATTGTTGGGATCTTACCACGGAGGGCACGGAGGGCACGGAGGGCACGGAGGGCACGGAGGGCACGGAGGGCACGGAGGGTACGGAGGGCGCGGAGGGCACTCGGGAGAGCCAGGGGTTCATGAGCGACAGGTCACATCTTCGGTCTTCTTTCGTGCACCTGCACGTGCACTCGAACTACACGCTGATGTCGGGTGCGAGCCGGGTCGAGGAGATCGTGCAGGCGGCGGGGGTGTTGGGGTTCGACGCCGTGGCGCTGACGGACACGAACGCGCTGCACGGGGCGGTGGTGTTTTACCAGGCGTGCGAGGCGGCGGGCGTGAAGGCGATCGTCGGCGTGGAGCTCGAGGTCGGCGGGGTGCGTGCCGTGGTGCTGGCGCGGGACGGCGAGGGGTACCGGGCGCTGTGCCGGATCGTGACGGCGCGGCAGCTCGACGAGGATTTCCCGATGCGAAAAAATAGGGACAGTCACCTATTTTTCAATCGGCGTTGCGCGAAGGCACCGGTTGCCGACACTGGGAAAATAGGTGACTGTCCCTATTTTTTCAAGGTCGCGGGGTGGGTCGAGCCGTGGGCGGAGCATGTTTATGTGTTGACGGGGGACGAGGGGCTGGTGCGCGCGCTGGCAGCGGGGCCGGTGCGGGGGTCGCTTTTTGTCGAGCTCCGGGACTTCGGAGACTCTGCGAGCCGGAAGCGGGTCCAGGCGCTGTGTGCGCTGGCCGACGAGGTGGGGGTGCGGACGGTGGCGACGAACGGCGTGTACTTCGTCGAGCCGGAGGGGTACGAGCGGCACCGGCTGCTCACGGCGATCGGGCGGAACACGACCCTGTACGCGCTGCCCGATGACGCGACGGCGCATCCGGAGAGCTTCATGAAGAGTTCTCGTGAGATGGCGCGGCTTTTTCATGAGCGGCCCGAGGCGGTGGGCTCGACGCGGTGGATTGCCGAGCGCTGCAACGTGCGGCTCGAGCTGGGGCGGGTGCGCCTGCCGCCGTTCGACATTGAGGCTCACGGCAAGGGGCCGGCGGGTGAGACGGCGGACGCGTACCTCAAGCGGGTGGCGTTCGTGGGGGCGCGCAAGCGGTACGGGCGGATCGCGCCGAAGGTGCGCGCGCGGCTGGAGTACGAGCTCGGCGTGATCGCGCGGACGGGGTTTGCGTCGTACTTTCTCGTGGTGTGGGACATTGCGCGGGAGGCGTTCCGGCGCGGGATCCCGACGGTGGGCCGGGGCTCGGCGGCGAACTCGATCGTGTCGTACTGTCTCGGGCTGACGCACGTGTGTCCGCTCAAGCACACCCTGTTTTTCGAGCGGTTCCTGCATCTCGAGCGGAAGGACTGTCCCGACGTGGACCTGGATTTCTGCT
Organism: uncultured Verrucomicrobiota bacterium; assembly: GCA_964550015.1. Classification (GTDB taxonomy): domain Bacteria; phylum Auribacterota; class JABMQX01; order JAFGEW01; family JAFGEW01; genus CAZJXV01. Next base: position 3,976 of record CAZJXV010000012.1, on the reverse strand, counting down.
GGCGGCGGCGGGACGAGATGCTCGAGTGGGTGTATGAGCGCTATGGCCATGACCGGGTGGCGATGATCTGCACGTTCAACACGCTGGGGCTGCGGTCGTCCATCCGCGAGACGGCGAAGGCGCTGGGGTTGCTGGGCGAGGAGATCAGCGCGTTTACGCGGCGGCTGCCGCACTTCGATTACGGTTCGATCGAGCGGATCGTCGCCGAGGTGCCGGAGTGCCGGGACCTGCCGGTGGGCGTCGAGCCGTGGAAGACGGTCGTGCGGCTGGCGGGGACGATCGCGAACTTTCCGCGCCACCTGGGGACGCACGCGGGCGGGCTGGTGGTGGCGCCGGGGCCGGTGAGCGATTTCGTGCCACTGCAGTACGCGGCCAAGGGGCTGGTGATCACGCAGTACGACATGCACGGGGTCGAGGACATGGGGCTGGTGAAGATCGACCTGCTGGGCCAGCGGGCGCTCTCGGTCATTGCCGACGTGGTGGAGGCGGTGCGCGAGCGCACGGGCCTTTTTCTGGACATGCGCAACCTCGAGGAGGGGGACGCGGCGACGATCGAGCTGTGGAAACGGGCCGAGACGATCGGGTGCTTCCAGATCGAGTCGCCGTGCATGCGCGGGCTGTTGAAGAAGCTGCACGTGGACGGGTTGGACATTTTGACGGCGGCCTCGTCGCTGGTGCGGCCGGGGCCGTCGGACGCGGGGATGACGAAGCAGTTCATCGCCCGCTATAACGGGCGTGAGAGGGTGCGTTACCTCCATCCGCGCTTGCGGCCGATTTTGCGGGAGACGCTCGGGGTGATGGTGTACCAGGAGGACGTGATCAAGGTGGTGCACGAGCTGGGCGGGATCGGGTTCGGCGACGCGGAGCTGCTCAGGAAGTCCATGAGCAAGAAGCGCGGGATCGAGGCGGTGGCGTCGTATGAGAAGCAGTTTATTCGCGGCGCGGTCAAGCGGGGGATCGAGGAAGCTGTCGCGCGGAAGATCTGGGAGCAGATTGCGAGCTTTGCGGGCTACGCGTTCTGCAAGGCGCACTCGGCGAGCTACGCGCAGGAGTCGTACCAGGCCACGTACCTTAAGGCCCACTACCCGGCGGCGTACATGGCGGCGGTGCTGGCGAACGGCGGGGGGTTTTATCACGCGGAGGTCTATGTGAACGAGGCGCGCCGGATGGGGCTGCGCGTGCTTGGGCCCGACGTGAACGAGAGCGTTTTGGGGTGGACGGGCTGGGACGACTGGGTGCGGGCCGGGCTCGAGGAGGTGCGCGGACTGACGGCGGCCGCGGCGGAGGCGATCGTCGAGGGGCGGAAGAACGGGCCGTATCGCTCCGTCGAGGACTTTTCCAGTCGGGTGAGCATTACGGGAAGCGAAGTTGAGGGCCTGGTTCGCGCGGGGGCGTTCGACTCGCTGGGCCGCACGCGACCGCAACTGCTCTGGGAAAAATGGGGACAGTCACCTATTTTTCAGGATTCCGGAAACGGTCGCAGGGGCCCGGCACGGCGAAAAATAGGTGACTGTCCCCATTTTTCTCCGGACCTGTTCTACGGCTTTCGCGCTGCGGGGACGGCGACGGCGGCGCCGGAGGGGTTGTGCGATTACACGATCGAGGAGAAAGTGCGGGACGAGATTTTTTTGCTGGGCTACTCGGTGACGGCGCACCCGATGAGTCTCTATCAGGGGCGCTTGAGGCGGATGCGGCTCGTCGAGATTCGCGACATCGAGCGGTACGCGGGGCGGCGGGTGAAGGTGTGCGGGTGGTTCGTCACCACGCGGCGCACGACGACGGAGCGGGGCGAGCAGATGCGGTTCCTGTCGGTCGAGGACATGACGGGGGTGCTCGAGACGGTGCTGTTCCCGGCGACGTATGCCCGGTACGGCCGGCTGCTCACCACGCCGGGGCCGTACCTGCTGACGGGGACGGTCCAGGACGACCACACACACTGCACGCTGACGGTGGAGAAGGTGGAGGTGGTCGAGGCGCGGCAGGTTTGATTTTTCTGACAGGATAACAGGATGGACAGGATAGCGGGGCGGCGGGGGACCCTGTGGGCCCGGCGCTGAGAAAGTGAGCGTCTTGACGGAAGGGCGGGGGCGGGGTATCGTCTAGTCGAGGGACGCGGCGGGGCTCCGGATCCTGTCGCGCGGCGTACCCATGCGGCTGGAGCGTTTTGAAGGAGGAGAACGGTGACGGCATCAAGGGTGAAGAGACTGGTTGGGACGATGGTTGCGGTGGCGGTGGGGGCGGCGGTTGCGGCGGCGCCCTCGCCGGGCCGGGCGGTGATGACGGCGGACCTGACGAAGGTCGAGCTGATGCTGCACGGCGTGACGGCGGTGTACGCGTCGGCGGTGATGACAATGCAGGCGTACCGGGCGGGGCTGCTGACGAAGGAGGAGGCGTCCACGGAGATCGGGCGCAACGAGCGGTTTCTCGCGGTGCTCACGAAGTGCGGCAAGACGCTGGAGCGGGAGGCGGCGCCCGGCGATGACGAGAATGTGTCGTTGGCGAAGGATTTCTTGCAGGTGTGCAGCTACCTGGAGTTGGCGCTCGGGGCGTTCGAGGACTTCGTTTCCGAGGGCAACGACATCGACCACAAGTTGTTCGATCGCTACCTGTTCAAGTGCGAGCAGACGATGACACGCCTGCTCAGGAGTTTTTCGGGGGAGTAGGCGGCGGCCGAGGGTCCGCGGCGGATTGCCTGTCGTTGGGTGTTCGACCCCTCCGGGGTCGAGGTATGTGTCCGAATGTCATTTCTTCCGTGGGTTTCACCTACGGCCATTGATCTTGCTCCCCTGCGGGGAGGCCTGTTTCTCTTGTCTTCGGCGTGGGTTTCGCCTTCTGGAAGGTTCTGGAAGACAAGGCGGCGGGGAGCCCTTTTCGTCGAAGGGGGCCGGAAGCTCTTTTGGGTGGATTGTTGGTATGGTGTGTGCTTTCGTGGGGGAGATGCGGTTTTGTGACGGAGAGCGGATGTCGGCGTCGCCGGCGGTGCTTGTGGCGGGCGTGCTGGCGGCGGGCGAGGAGGCGCTCGGGGCCGCAACGTCCCTGATGGAGGCATCTTACGGTCCTGTGCGGATGGCGAGCCAGGCGGCGGCGTTCACCTGGACCAGCTATTATGCCGCCGAGATGGGGCGGGAGTTGACGCGCCAGTTCCTTGCGTTTGAGCGGGTCATCGATCCGGGGCTGCTTGGGCGGATCAAACTGGAAACAGGCGTTCTGGAGACGGAACACGCGCGGGCCGGGCGGCGGGTGTTCAATCTGGATCCGGGCTATCTGACGCTGAGCAGCCTGGTGGTGGCTTCGACGAAGGAGGCGTCGTACCGGGTGTACCTGGGCGACGGGGTGTACGCGCAGCCGATGCTGGTGTACAGGGAAAAGGAGTTCCGGCCGCTCGAGTGGACCTACCCCGACTACTGTGACCCGGCGCACCTGGCGTTTTTTGAGGCGGTGCGGCGTGACGGCCGGGACCGGGGGGTGCTCGGCGGCTGCGAGCGGAGCGGTTGAGGGGTCGGATCCGGGCGCAGGAGTCTACCGGACGCTGGCCTGGAAGCCGGCTGGAAGGCGGCTGGAGGGCGTCTGGAGGGCGGCTGGAAGGCGGCTGGAAGGCGGGTGGAAAAAACCGGATTTTCTTCTTGACAGCCCCCCTGGGAATGGATAGAAAGTAACCCTTTTATGCTTAGACGGTTGTTTGTGTGCGGACGGGGTATCGGCGCAGGGCCGGCCTCGGCTGAAAGAGGAATTATATTTGTCTCTGGCCGGCGCCAGGCCCGCCCGCCAGGATGCCCACGTAGCTCAGTTGGTAGAGCACGTCCTTGGTAAGGACGAGGTCACCGGTTCAATCCCGGTCGTGGGCTGTCGCTCGTGGGCTGTCGCATGTAGCCATAGTTTCTGGTCTTGACTGCTGTGTGTAAACGACGGACGACGCACGTGAGGAGGCTCTGAGCGCGTCATGGCGAAGGAGAAGTTTGAGCGGACCAAGCCGCAC
>CAZJXV010000011.1:0-31499 GCA_964550015.1 uncultured Verrucomicrobiota bacterium | reverse complement strand
TAGCCTCGGGCGCAAGCCCGTGGTAAACTTGGGCGAGGAGAAGGAAGCGGAGCCCCGGCAGGGGCGATTGACTCATACGTCTCCTGCCGGGGCGTCGTTTTTCGTATTACGCGATCCGTTCCGTTTCCGGTGGTTCGCCGTCGATCTCGCGCGTAATCCTTGAAAGATCCGCGTCGCCCAGCTTCAGGTACCGTGAGGCGATCCGCTTCTTCACCGCGCGGTTGAACGTCTCGCTGATGTCGAGCTTGAGCAGATTGAAGTCCGTCCGCAGGTCCTCGCTCAGCTCGCGCAGGCTGAAGTCCGACGGATACTCCACACGCGGGGCGAAATCGGCGAGCCCCTGCCACAGGCCCCACAGCCGCGCGATCTCCTCCTCGGCCGCCTCGAGGCTGCGCGCCTTCTTCGCCAGGTTCTGGCTCGTCATGTGGAAGTCGTACGCCTTCGCCACGCCCGACTGCGCGCGCCGCGTCTCACGCGTGCCCCACGCCTGCAAGACCGCGAGGCGGTAGATCTGCTCGATGGCGCTCTCGACGTTCCGCAGCAGGTACTCGCCCGGTTCGACGGGCGGGTAGATGTAGTGCGGCGTCTTCGACGCGTCCGGCGGGAACGTCAGCGCGTTGCCCGTGCCGAGGCGCCGCCGCTTGCCCGCCATCGGGTAGTCGGGAATCGCCAGGATGTTGAAGCACTGCCGGTAGAGGAACTCGTCGTTGAGCGAGCACCAGTTGAAAATCGACCGATTGATCGGCGCGATGTCCGCCAGCGCGCTCGCGCCCTGGCGCGGGTACTTGCGGCTCGCCACGTTGTACACCGTCACCAGCGGCACCTGTCTGAGCCGGTGCTCGCCCGAAGCGATCAGGCGGTCCTGCTCGTCGTTCAACGTCCAGCCCGCCGCCGTCCACGTCCGGTACACGTACTGCGGCGCATCGTCCAGGTCCGGGGCAAACGGATCGCCCTCGACCGGCGCCGGCTCGCGGATCCTCGCCCAGAGCAGCGTGCCCGAGGTGTCCTCGCGGAAGTTCACCAGGTTCTCCGGATGAACGACCACCAGGTAGGGGCGGATGCCCTTCGCCTCCTCCTCGGCCCGCGACGCGACCGCCACGTCCGCCGGCGGCTTGTCCACGATCACGTGCACGTGACCGAAAATGAGCGCCGCAGGCGCCACGTGCTCCTGCACGAACGTCGTCATGTCATTGCCTTTGCGGTCCACGTCCGCCAGGAACCGCGCCCACTCGCTGCTGCGCTGCGTCTCACGGAAGATCGCCGTGCCCTTGCGGAACAGGTGCGCCACGTACGTGTCCACCACCGTCCGGCAGAAGTTGTAGAAGTACGCCCGCGCCCGGCGGTCCTCGAACGACGCCTCATCCTCTTTCAAATGCCGGAAAAGGTAATCGCCCTGCAGGTAGTCCTCGCCGCCCTCGTAGCTGTCCAAAAAGAACCGCCACTGCTGGCAAAACGTTTCGTAGCCTTCGTATCGCGAATCAACAACCGAACCCATCATCACCCTCCAAAGTGAGCGGGCAGCTTCCGCCCGCGGCGAAAACCGCCCTCAATAAATGGCGCGCCCTCGGAACCGCACGCCCGCACGATTCCTACAGTCCGGGAGGAGTATATCACGATGTCTGCCAAAAGTCAAGATGAATGCGCCTTTTATGAAGCGTCCGGGCGGCTACTCCAGAGAGCACCTTGACCGCGCGGCCGAAACGTGCCATAATGATGAAGTGTAACGTGTCCCTTAGGCGGCAACATCTCGGATGGGGAATTTGGCCGATGCGCTTGCTCGTAACAGGTTGGACGGGAATCATTGCGGTAGTCTGCTTGGTGTGCTGGCTCGCCCCTGGCCAGAATGTGCGGGAAGGAGGCAACGTGGGCAGAGAGGCCCCGCTGCTGTTTGCGCCCTCCGGCCCGCTCGACGGCGATACGACGGACACCGACGGCGACGGCATGGCCGACGTGTGGGAGAAGCGCTACTCGGAGGTCACCGACCCCGGCGCAACCCCCCTCGACTGGGAGACCGACGACGCCCTGCTCGACAACGACGGCGACGGCGTCCCGAACCTTGAGGAGTACGGCTGGATGACCGATCCGACCGACCCGGCCGACTACTTCCGCCTTGAGAGTATCGCGCGCACCGGCGGCGGCAGCCAGGTCGAGGTCACCTGGCACTCGATTGCGGGCCAGCCGCACACCGTATTCCGCAGCACGTCGCCCGACCCGAACGGCACCTGGACCCCCGTGCACGGGCCGGTCTCAGGCACGGGCGCCAACATGGCTTACTCCGAGGCCATCGGCTCGGACCGCCAGGTGTTCTTCCGCATCCGCGTCGAGCAGCGTGAGCCCGACTACTGGCCGAACGAGAAGAGCGCGGTCAACTCCGACGACTGGATCCACGACAACCACGACCGCATCCGCGTCATGCGGCCCAAGGTCATCGTGCTTGTTTTTATGAATGATTGGTACCAGGAGGTGACCAGGACCAACGACCTCATCAATGCGCTGAAGGTGGCCACCACCTACCACGGCCACAGCGATCCGACCGCCCCCGTCTTCCTCCAGTACGAGGTCGCCAAGTACGTGGACCTGCGCGACCCGCCGGGCACGCCGACGCTCGACGGCAACAGCACGAAGTATCCACGCCGTTCCACGAGCGGCTTCAATTTTCGCTATGAGGATCTCTACAATGAGACCTTCGCCGGGTACTACGGCTACGAGGATCCCGACAACCCCGGCCAGTATCTCGACCTGCACGAGCTGATCCAGCGCGGGATCATCAACGAGCTGTGGTTCTTCGCCTACCACGGCGCGTACGGCGCCCCGTACGAGACCATCGAGCTCAAGCAGTACTACGACGCGGACCTCAACAAGCGCGTCGGCGTGTACGGCGCCGCGGGCAACGGGCATTACTGGCCCATGCCGTGGTCGGGCGGGAGCTTCCGGATCACCTTCATCAACGGCCAGCGCGGCATCGGCTGCGCCATGGAGAACTTCGGCCACGCGCTCGAGGGTATGGCCAACTACAACTTCTGCCCCTACTACAAGACGTACTTCGACGAGTTCGCCGGCTTCGATCTCAACACCCGATGGGGCCTGCCGTTCACCAAGTTCTACTGGTACAGCTACGACGGCAGCGACTACAACGACTACCCGCTGCCCGACCGCCTGGTGGCCCACTACAACGGCACGGACTATACCGTGGACGACTACTATGTCATTGGCGGCAACGTCCACTTCATGCCGAGCGGCCGGCGGCACTACGACCTGACGAATACGCAGTCAGTCTACAGCACGATCGAGCATTACCGGCTCTTCGACGGCCCCGGCGGGCAGGACCAGCAGGAACTCTGGGACCGCAGCAAGTTCGTCCCATATTACTCCGTCGCGCCCGACTGCATGGGGGCATGGCTCGTGTACTGGCGCATGAACATGCCGGGCTACAACAACGCCTGCCTCGACAACAATAGCCAGCCGATGAAAAACTGGTGGGTCTTCCTCTTCTACTAAGCGCGGGCCCGATGGTCGCCGCGCCGCTCGGGGCCTACTTGCCCTTGAGCGCGAAGCCCTTGATGGCCCACTTCTTGATCCGGTCGGGGTGGCGCTCGCGGATTTCGAGTGAGGTGATCTCCTTGGCGCTCTCCGCCCAGAACGAAACGTGGTAAACCATCCCTTTGCCGTCCTCGGTCGGCTCCGGCCACACCGACTGCTTCATGGGAGTCGCAAAATCCTTCGTCGCGGTGAGGAAGTCGAACTCGTGGCCCTCCGGCCCCTTGCTTGTCTCGACCGTGACCATGACTTGGTTCTCCTTCTCCTCGACGCCCACAATCTTCCAGCTCACCCCGTCCGGGCTCGTGCCGGCCGCCCCCGCGGCGATTGTGTTGCCCTTGAGGCTCGCGACCGTCTTGTAGCTCGAGTTATCGTAATACTCGATCGAGATGTCGCATGCCTTGGTCGTTTCCGGTGCCCACCAGCTCACGATAACGCAGTCGGTCATCGCGGAGGTGGAAAAGCCCATGCGCATCTCGCATGGCTCAGCCTTCGCTTCCTCAACGTCAATGAACTCGCCCGGCGTGGCGAAGGTGGCCTCGTAGGGAACAAGCCCGGCCTTCGTCAGCTCGCCCTCATCATCGCCCCACGTGTATTCGAGGGCACCTTCCTTGTTTGTGCCCGTGGTGAAGGTGCGGTCGAGGTCCAGCATCCCCTCGAGCGCTTGCGTGCACGTGTCCACCTGCGTCTTCGACAGGTCGGGGTTTCGGAAGAGCACGGTCTTCCCCTCACGCACGGTGGCGACGCCGAAGAAAACGAACGCTTGCGTTTCGGTCTGGACCGCCCCCTCGTCGGCCGCCGGCTTGTCGGCCGCCGCCTCGCCGGCCACGGCCGGCACGCACACAGCAACGAACAACACGAACACAGCAAGAAAGACCGTTCTGCGAATCATTGTTCCGCCCACCTCTGACATGAATACTTCTGTCCGACCCCTTGCGCCCGCCGAATGGCCGGGCAACTTGCCAGATACACGCCTCATGTATCGGTTTGCGCCGGAAACCGCAAGAGTGGAATTCCGCCCCTGGCGTCCCGCCGGGCGATGCGATACGATCCGGCCCGGGTAAAGCGTTGTGGACCTGCCTCGAGGAGAGTGAACACATGCAGGCAATTGACAATGCGATGGCCGTGAAGCTTTCGGCGCCCTTTCCCTACGTGCTCGCGACGACCGTCAAGCCTGACGGCCGGCCGAACGCCATCGGCATCGGTTCGTGGATCTTCGCGTCGTGGACGCCGCCGGTCGCCGGCATCTCCGTGGCCCCGGCGCGCTATTCATACCAGTGCCTCGAGGCGTGCGGAGAGTTCGTCCTGTGCTTCCCGTCGCCCGAGATCGCGCGCCAGGCCTGGATCGCCGGGACGAAGTCCGGCCGCGACTTCGACAAGTTCGGCGAAGGCGGCCTCGTCGCCCTGCCCGCAAGAAAGGTCAAACCACCTATCATTGAAGGCTCGACCGCCGCGTTCGAATGCAAGGTCATCAACAAGGTCGAGACGGGCGACCACACGCTCTTTATCGGCAGCGTCGTGCAAATGCATGGCTGCCCCGACAAACTGGCCCACCTCTACTGCGCGAACGGCGGGCGGCTCGTCGCCATCGGCAGCGACGGCACGATGAACTTCGACCTCAAGTACTAGCCCGGATTTCTCACAGCGGTCGTCGCGCATGGCACAATCCATTGCCGCATAGGGCCGTTCTGGTGCCCCGTCAGGGGCGTGTGGGAGTAGCCTCGGGCGCCAGCCCGTGGTTGGCGTCGGGCGCGAACAGCCAGAGCCCCGTCAGGGGCGATTGAACGTGATCGGCAAGGCCTCAATCGCCCCTGGCGGGGCTCTGTTCTCGTCGGGCACTGCCTCCACGGGCTGGCGCCCGTGGCCACTTCCAGTCACCGCAGGGCGGTTCATACCATGGCCAGGCGCCGGCGCTGGCGTGAGAGATCCAGGCTAGCAGCCTGGCATTGCGCGCGGCGATGCAGTATCATCGTGCCTCGCGAACGCATATCGGACGAGTGCGGAAGGAGGGCAAAGGAATGCAGACGGTTGACAGACAGACAGCGGTGACCCTCGCTTCACCGTTCCCCTACGTGCTGGCCACGACGGTCAACGCCGAAGGGAGACCGAATGCGATCGGACTGGGCTGGTGGACGTTCACGTCGTGGGAGCCGCCCATGATCGCCATCTCGGTCGGCCACGGCCGCTATTCACACGAGTGCCTCGACGCGTGCAAGGAGTTCGTCCTCTGCTTCCCGTCGGCCGAGCTCGCCCGGGCGGCGTGGAAGGCGGGCCGCGCCTCGGGCCGCACGTTCGACAAGTTCGGCAAAGGCGGCCTGGTCGCGGTGCCCGCAAAGCAGGTGAAGCCGCCCGTCATCGAAGGCTCGACCGCCGCGTTCGAGTGCAAGGTCGTCAGCCGACTCGACACCGGTGACCACACCCTCTACGTCGCTGATGTCGTCGAGATGCATGGCTCGCCCGACAAGATCGTTCATCTCTACTCGGTCCACTACACGAAGCTCGTCGCGATCGGCAGCGACGGGACGGCGATCTTCGACCTTAAGTTCGAGTAACACCCCCGGCGCGCTGGCCCCGGCAGACGGCACATTCACCGCAGGCGTGCTCTAGGCCGAACGCGCCCAGTCGTTCGGCCGCGATGATTTCTTGAATGTGCTCGACGAGCTCGCCCTCGACCTGCCGGAATTCCTCGGCGCCGTATGTCCATTCGAACTGTTTTCGTGTCTCGGGCAAAACGATGGCCGCCCGCACAACCGCTGCTCCAAGTAAACGTGACGCCGCCAGCGCATAAGCCCCGAGCTGGAGCCCGTAGTCCACCTCCAGCGATTCGCGCGTCACCTTCCGGGGATCTCCGGGCACCTTGAAATCCACGACAAGCGGCGGCGCGTCGGTGATAAGACGATCAATGCGCCCCTGGACGACCGCGCCGTCGAGCCGCAACGCGAACGAGAGCTCGCCAAGCGATCCTGCCTTGAGCAGCGCCGCGCCGATTTCGCTTTTCTCGAACGAACGCACGAGCTGCACTGCGCGTTGGGCGAGTTCCTCGGCCTTGGCGTCGTCGAGCGTTTCATTGCGGGCGGCCCGGCGCGCGACGTTGTCGAGCGTGGTGCTCGTCGGTTTGCCGAACTGCTCGAGCAACCTGTGCACGATGATTCCCAGAACGCGCTGGTCGCCGCTGCCGTCTTCCTCGTCGCCGTCGTCCTCCGCCATGCCCTCTGGGAACATTGGTCGCTGGTCGACCCGAAGCCCGAGCACGTGACGCACGTAGTACAGGCGTCGGCAGCGCATGAAGTCCCTGAGTTGTGTAACCGAGAAGGTGGGGGAGTGCCTTTCTGGTTCTGCCGGCTTCAGCATGTGCTCAAGCCGGACGAGATCCATGTGCCCAGTACCAGCTGCATCCGGTGTCTTCTGCTCCTCCCGAGACTCGACGGGTTCGGCCGGTGGCGGCATTCTTCGGTCGATACGCAGGAGTGCGCCGGCGCCGAGCTCGACCTCGCACGACGCGCCGGTGTCCGGAAGCCGGTCCGCGAGGCCGAGCGACTCGATGATCCACCGCTGCCAGCTCTGCACGGGCGCTTCTATATCCCCGTCCCCAACGAGAACCAAGTGGTCCTGTGCGCGCGTGCACGCCACGTAAAGCAAGCGCCTGGACTCGGCCAGCTCCTTGCGCTTGAGCCGCTCGCCGATCAACCGGTAGATCGCGCCGCCGTCCTCGACATCTCGCAGCGCAGGCGGCGTGTCCGGCGCAAAGCCGCGGTCCGCGTCAATCTGGACGCCGGTCGCCGCGCCGCCGCCTTTGGCAAGATTGTCGTCGAGACCGAGGACGAACACGATGGGGAACTCGAGCCCCTTCGCGCCGTGGATCGTCATGATCTTCACGGCATCGGCCGTCAGCGGCTCCGCGGGCTCGTCGCCTTCGCGCTGAACGTGGCGGATGTGCTCACCGAGAAGATCAACCGTCTGCGCCAGCGACGCCGTGGCGTTCTGGAAGCCGCGCAGCACGCGGACCAGCTTGTTCATCGTGCCGCCGCCGCCGATCGCGCTGTACGTCCCCCAGGCGCCGGTCTCGTCGAGAATGCGGTGGAGCAGAAGCGAGGGCTGCACCCGGTCAACCATGCCCAGCCATGCTGGAATAAGCCGTCGCGCACGTTCGATGACTTCGCGATCCGGACCGTTCAGCGGCGGCGCGGCAAGGAGCCGATCACAAAGACTGGCCTCGCCGCGATTGTGGGCCAGCAGGAAAAGCGCGTCGTCCGAGAGGCCGAACAACGGCGAACGGAGCAGGCCGGCGAGGTCGAGATCGCGTCCCCGGTCCGAGAGGAAACGCAAACATGTGTATGCGTCTCGGACCTCCTGCGTCTGGTAGAAGCCGATGCCCTTGTACACGACGCACGGAGTTCTGGACTCGCCCAGCGCGTCGAGCAAAGCAGGAATGTTCTTCCTCGTCCGTACGAGGATGGCGATATCGCCGTAGGCCGGCTTGCGGAGGTTTTCCTCACTGAGCGTCCTGTCCGCCGGCGCACGTTCGGCTCCGGTCTCGACGAGCTCGGCGATTCTCCGGGCGACGGCAGCGGCCTGCCGCTGGTGCGGTTCTCGCGCAGCATGCTGCGGGCCCGTGTGGCCGGCCGGAAGCAGCAGCTCGATCGAGCTTTTGAAACATACCGCACGGTGCGGGTGCATTCGCGCATAACGCACTTCGAAGTCTTCGGTTCCAGCCATCAGGCCTTCAAACAGTTTATTCGCAAATGCGACGAGGGCCGGTGTGCTCCGGAAGTTGTCCGGTAGTGCGCGATATCCGTCTTTTCTTGAAATCAGCGTGTCGCGGATTTCCTGGAAAAGCCGCAGGTCCGCGTTGCGGAACGCGAATATAGACTGCTGCTGGTCGCCGACGACAAAAAGCTCGTTCCGCGCCTCGTCAAGCGACGTCCCGACGAGACACCGCAGAAGGTCGAACTGCACGAGGTTCAGGTCCTGGGCCTCATCAACGAGAACGAGCCGGAAGCGCCGGCGAAGCCGCCGCAGCACTGCCTCGCCCTGCTGTGACCGGAGCAGCGCGACCGTGCGGTCTTGCAGGTCGCTGAAGTCCAGGATGCGGCCGGTGCCCTTGGCGATGCCGTAATGGCGCTCGACCTCGTCGGCAAGACGCCAAAGCGCAGCGACAATGCGCGCAACGAGCCGGTCGGTCTCGTCGAGACCGACCTTGCGCAGCGGGATCAGCGGCCGTGCGTGCTCGGCAAGTGCCGTCATCGCATCCCGCGCCGGCTGGAGCGCCCCGTCGCCCCAGTTGCCCTTCTTGCCGGTGCGTCCAAAGCGCTTGGGCTTGTCCGTTGTCCTGAGCGCGTTCGCAAGAACGCTCGCCGCCTCGAGGCGGGGATCAGGCTCTCCGCAGTGCAGCGCTTCCAGTGCGCTCAGAGAAAGCCGGACGACGGCGTAGAGGTCATCACCGTGATTGCGGCACTGCGTGGCGAGTCTCGCCAGGTCCCGGCGGAGCGCCTGAACGGCAGGGCGTCCAGCGAGGCGGTCCATCCCATTGAGCACCGCCTCGCGGAGCCACTGCTGCCACTGCGCGATCAGCTCGTCGGGGCCCAGCTCGAGGAGATCGAGGGTCTTTTGTGGAAAGTAGGGCCGGCTGTCATGAATGGCCCCCAGCATTCGCGCGACCGTGCGCCGTGGGTAAAACGTCAAGAGCAGCTCAAGGGCCGTGTGCGCCGGGTGCTTCTCGCTATCCGCGCTCGACTGGATGGCCGACTCGATCGCCTTGCGCTTGACGTGCTGCGCGCCGGCCTCCTCGAGCACTTCAAACTGTGGGTCCACGCCGGCCTCGACGGGAAACTCGTGCAGCACCGACCTACAGAACGCGTGGATCGTGCTGATCGGCGCCTCGGCAAGCTGCTCCTGCAGCCGCGCACGGGCCGATGGCTCCGTGTTCATCCCGCCGATGGCGTTGCGAATGCGCGCGCGCATCTCGGCCGCGGCCTTCTCGGTGAACGTTATCGCGACGATGTCCGCAGGCGTCAGGCCCTCGTCAAGAGCCCGGACGTAACGCTGGGTCAGCACCGCCGTCTTGCCCGAGCCCGCGCCGGCCCGCACGGCGACGCTTCCCTGTGCGGCGATCGCGGCCGCCTGGCTTTCTGTGAATTCAATATCACTCATGTTCGATCTCGAAACGTTCCGATTGTGGCGCCGGGGTAGCGGCAGATGTGGATGAAATCGCACGACCCGCAGTTGGCCTTGACGGCGCCGAGGGTTGTGACTTCGAAATGTCCCGACTCGATCCCAACCACGGCGTCGCCGATGATCGTGCGCTCCCGTTCGAGAAACTCGTCGAGTTGTGCGCTTTCGAAAATGCCTTGTCCTTGCCACCGGCTCTCGATCGCCCGGGGCGCCAGCTCCCTGTCGGCCAGAAAATGTTTTTTGCTGCAATTGTTCGCGTCTTTCGTCTGAAAAAAGCCCGCTGCCGCAAAACGATAGTCCCGGCCAAGCAGCATGTCCGTGGCGAGAATGTAAATCGGGAGCTGCAGACTGAGGCCCGCAACCATGTCCTGCACGCTGGGGATTATGCTTCCCGATTTATAATCCAGGACGCAGAACGTTCCGTCGTGCTCGTTCACGTCGATGCGGTCAATGATCCCGCGAAGCAGAATACGGCGGCCGGCGACGACGATCGGGACCGGCCTGTCCTCGGATGCCGGGTCGAGCACGTCGGCGCCCCGCCGCCGGCCGAAACCGATCTCGAACCGCTGCGGTGTACAGGCGGTCTCCGGACGCATCGAGCGGATCTCCGCGTCCACGAACGTGTCGAAAAGCCCCGGCACCGCCTCGCGCGTCGGTGAGACCGGCGTGAGCAAACGCTCGACGCACTTATCCCACACGAGTCCGCGATACGGGTGCGAGGCGAACCGGCGCCGTGCGATGGCGGTAAGGCGCGCGAGCGCCTCGGCGCGGTCGTCCTCGGTAAGGCGTGCGGAGCCGTGGTCGTTTTGCCATTCTGCATAGAACTCGCGGAAAATGGCGTGCAAGGCGCGGCCCTTGTCCAGTGGCGTAATCTCCTCCTCGGGTTCCTCGACTCGCGCCAAATCGAGCAACCATCTCGCAAAGAAACGGAACGGACAGCGCACGTACGTGTCAAGCTCGTTCGCGCTGAACTGGTGCTCCTGGTCATAGGCGCGTCGCACCTCGTCGAGAACATGGGCCGAGAGCTGGCCCGCGTACCGGCCCGCAGGCCCCGTTGCCGTGCGCTCGCGTTCCACGCTGCGGCAGTGTGCGAAGGCCTCGAGCGATGCGACATGGACCAGGGTTTCGTGACTAAGCAGCGCTTCAAGTGGTGGGAGGGCCGGTCGGACGGCGCCGAGCGCGCAGAGCAAGCCGCGGCGCGAGGCGGGCACCGGCGGCTCCGGCTCCGGCGTCAGTCGGACGGCCGCTTCGATGCGCTCGAGCATCAGGGGCCGAAGCAGAGGCGTCTCATCCTCGACGCGCGGCCGGCAGAGGACCAGCTTCTCGCCGGCGCTCGCGAGCGCCCGGTACAGCTCAATCCGCATCTCGTCCCGACGCCGTTGCCTATCAGGCAGGCTGATCCGTTCGCGAACCTGGGGCGCGAGAAACGCGTCGGCCCCCACGCGCCGCGGCACCACCCCCTCGACGAGGTTCCCCAAGAGAAGTATTCGGGACCGCCGCTCCGCTGCCCGGTCGAGGTCCAGCACCTCGATACCGGACAAAGCCCGCTGCATGCTTAGGTGCGTTGCAGCAGCTGTGGACCGCAGCAGCTCCGTGAACGCTTCGAGCGAAACGGCCCGCGGCGCGCCCGCAGCCTCGTCAACCGCGGTGAGCTCGTCGAGGATCTCCAGGACTGTCTCGATCGCCTCAACGTGGACGCCCCCGACTGGATGCGTGTCGAGCGACGCCATAGCGAGGGGCCGGAAGGAAAATCGGGCGATCAGCCCGCGAAGCGAAGCGGCGTGGCCGGAAACGGGCCGGGGGGTTCGCAGATCGTCGAGCAGGCCGAGGACCGTCTTGAACGGCGCCTCCAGCGACCGAAGCGCCGCAAGCTCCTCGTGAGGTGGCCGCAGCGTGGCGGTCTCTTCGTCGTCGTCGGATTCACCAGTCACATCACCCGCCTGCTTCTCGAGGTACGCGATGCGGTTCTCGAGCCCGTCGAGCCACGCCTGCTTGCCTCGGAAGACGCGCGTCTGGCGCGCCAGCTCGTCGAGCACGGTAGGACTAACAATCGCGCCGTTATCCTCGAAGCGCACGAAGGGCGAACGGAACAGCCGCACCACGTCGGCGCGTTCGAAATCCCGGGCGGGGACCTCGAGAAGCAACAAGACAGCCGCCGTGACCGGCGATTCGATGAGCGTTGCCGGGCGAGAGATCGAGTAGGGGAGCCCGTGCGAGGGAAAAACCTCCTCGACAAGCTCGGCGTACCGTCCGAGATCGGGAAACACGACCGCCACATCGCGCTGCGAAACGCCATCAACAAGCAGCGCCTTGCATGCTGCGGCGACGCGCTCAACCTCGGCCTCGCGCGTGTCGGCTTCGATCAGGCTGATGTCGAGGCGGTCAATCGCAACGCCGTCGGCTGCCTCGGCCACGGCGGCGCGCGCGACCGGCACGAACGGGCTTGCGTGGCGACGGTTCTCGACGGCGGCGTTCCGGCCCGGGAGAGGCGGAAACAGATCAGGCAGCAGCGGGTCGCGGTCGAGCACGACCGTGGTCTCGACCTCGTCGGTCAGCGCTTCGACAATGGGCACTTCGGAAGGGCTGAACTCCACAAATCCGTCGAACACGACCCATCGCAGGTCGCCGAGCGCCGCCGTGCGGAACGGTCCGTCGCGGAGCCGCCGGCCGACGACGAGAATGGCCTCACGGGTGTCGGCCCAGTTGTTCTTGTCGAGGAACCCGTTGTAGCGGCGGAAAACCTCCCCAAGCTCCTTCGCCTTCGGGTCACCATCGGCGCGGCTCACGAGCGTGTCGGGCGCAATGGCGAAGCGCTTCAGCTCGCGAATGGTCTGGAGAATGCCGCGTACGACGCCGGGAAACGGTGCGGCGCGTCGGCTCAACAGGACGGGGAAGTCGCCCGGGTTCTCCGCGAGCAACCTTTCGACGATCACGGCGGCCGCACGCCAGGAGATGAGGCGACGCTCCTCGCTGGCGCGGAAAAGGTCCTGCGCGAAGCGGTCGAACGTCAGGACCGGTGACCGGCAGATCGCCTTGCCGCTCGGGCAGGCGTCGAGTATCGCGGTCTCGATATCGATCCGGCGGCGCAGCGTCGGCACGATGTAGCGCAGGCCGGCGGCCCGCCGCACGTCCGTGCACCATTCGACGACGCGCGAAAAGAACGGCTCGTCCGTCACCTGTCCCGGCGGTCCTGTCAGTATGGTCGACTTCGGCATGGGCGGGCGATTGCTCCGGCGCCTTTGAGTTCAACCTAATTCTAGCACAAGGCCGCGGCACAAACACGGTCCACGTGGGCCGGACGGCGAGCGAAAGCTCTTGAGCCGGCGCGCCACATATGAATAATGCGTTGGCATTGGCATGGAGCACAACGCGAAGGGGCGCCATGGCCGGCAAGATCGCCAACACGCAAGTCGAGATCATCCGGGAGGTCGAACGCGGGCAGATTCGTCACGTTCTGTTCGACTTCGACGGAACGCTGTCGCTGATCCGCGACGGCTGGCAGGACGTGATGGTGCCGCTGATGGTCGAAGTCCTCGAGGCCACCGGTATGGATGAATCGCGCGACGAGCTCGAACGGTGTGTCATCGAGTACGTTGACCTCCTCACCGGCAAGCAGACCATCTACCAGATGATCCGCCTCGCCGACGAGGTGACGAAGCGCGGCGGCACGCCGCTTGACCCCGTCGAGTACAAGGCCGAGTACTACCGCCGCCTGCAGCCGCTCGTGGATGCGCGCGTCGCCACGCTTCGCAGCGGCGCCGTCCGCCGGGAGGACCTGTTGCTGCCGGGTTCACTCGCGATGATTGAGGGGATCCGCGAGCGCGGCGCGACGCTCTACCTTGCCAGCGGCACCGACGAGCAGTACGTGCACGAAGAAGCCGCTGTGCTGGAGGTCACCGGCTACTTCAACGGCGGCATCTTTGGCGCGGTCAAGGAGTACAAGACGTTCTCGAAGGCGCTGGTGATTCAGCGCATCTTTCAGCAACAGGACCTCCACGGTCCCGCACTGCTCGTCGTGGGAGATGGCTTCGTCGAGATCGAGAACGGCCGCGACGTCGGCGCCATCACCCTGGGCATCTACAGCGAGGAGCACAACGGCTATCACATGAACGCCCACAAGCGCCGGCGGCTCCTCGATGCCGGCGCCGATCTCCTTGCCCCGGACTTCCGCGATCACGCCGCCCTGCTCAGCTACCTCTTCCCCTAGCCGTCGCAGCGCGCAACGAGCTCTTCCGGACTCGCCGTGCCCGTATCGCGCAGCTTTGTGATTGTCACCGATGCGACAAGGTTGCCGAACTCCGCGGCCTCGACGACGGACGCGCCCGCGCACAGAGCGGCCGCAATGCCGGCAAGCGCGCTGTCGCCGGCGCCCACGATGTCAATCGGCCCGTCCACCCGCCGCCCCGGAATGTGCCGGCACCCATCGCTCGTGTGCACGAGCACGCCGTTCGCACCGAGCGTTGTGACCACCGGCCTACCGTTGCGCCGGCGGAGCAGGTCGCCGCAGCGCTCGGCCTCGTCGAGGCTGACGTCGCTGCCGTGCCAGTCCGGCTCGATCGCGCGCTTCGCCTCGAAGCGGTTCGGCTTGACGATCATGTTCCGAAAGTCGCCGATCCGCGTGCGGCTGTCGGCCAGGAACACCGTGTCGGCGCAGGCCAAAGGGATTTCGTTAAGCGCCGCGATCATCTCCCGGGAAATCGTGCCGCAGCCGTTCCCGTCGTCGTGATCGTTCAGAATGACGGCATCGCATTCGGGCGCGGCTTCGCGGACCCGCTCGATGAGTACCTGCGCGTCATCAGCGCCGACCGGCGAGATGTTCTCGATATCGAATCGCGGGCCCTCCGCCTCGGTCTCGCCGTAACCTGTGTACATGGGCTTGAGGTAGATCGGCGTCAGCCGCGCCGCCGACCGCAGCATGAGGGCGACGTCCGCACCGCGCTCCTGCATCTGCTCGAGGAGCATCGCGCCGAAAGCGTCGTTGCCGATAACGCCCAGCGTGCGCACCGTGCCCGTCCCGAGCGCGAGGAGGTTGTTCACGATCGTCCCGCTGGCGCCGGGTTGGTAGCGCTGCCCGACGACGGGGTTGACGTGCCAGGGGGTCTCGAGCGAGAGCTTCGACCGCGTCATGTCAATGGACCAGTAGGCGTCGAGGTAATAGTCGCCCACGACGAGGACGCGGGCCTGTGCCATGCCATCGAGAAGTTCGCGCAGCCGCGTTGCCTTCATCGTGCCGCTTCCTTTCCCGAGAGTGTGACGAGACGATGGTAGAACGCGGGAATGGTCACGGCAAAATCGCCCGCCACGTGGTAGCTCGCGCCGCCGAGCCGCACCGTCCGCCCGAGGATCGTTTTCTTGACCCGGTCATAGTAGTGGGCGTCGCGGTCGGTCCCCTCGACGTGGGGATCGGCGTAGCGCTTCAGATCGAAGTTTGCCGTCGTGAAGTCGCTGATTGCCTCGCCGCGCTGACGCGCCGCGTTGCGGGCCATCGAGAGCGATTTCAGGAACACTTCCGGCCCCATCACCTGCGAGCCGATATTGAGGAAGACGCCGGCATCGAGTCTCGTCACCGTCTGCGCGAAAATGAGGAAATCACGGCCCGTCGCCGCGCCGATCGCCGCGTAGTCGGCCGCCGGATGCTGGTCCGTAATGTCGTAGCCGATCCCCTTGTGCACCGTGATCGGCACACCGAGCCGGACGGCGGCCGCAAAGATGCTCACGGCCTTGTGTGGAAACGCGGCGCCTTCCTCGTCGAGAATCGCCCGGCCGACGGACTCCCCGAAGCCGAGACCTCCCGCCGCGCCCCGTGTGACGGCCTCGTTGATTCCCCGGCCCGTCTCCTCCCAGTTGCCGAACTTACCCTCGGCAAGGTACGTCGCGACGTCCTCGCACGTCGCGCCGATCAAGGCCATCTCGTAATCGTGGATCGGGACGGCGCCGTTCGTCGCCACGTGCGTGATGAGCTGCCGCTCCATGAGATCAATGATGAAGCGCGCGTTCCCGCGGCGAAGCGCGTGCGCACCCATGGTCCACATGACCTCGTGGCCGCTGCGCCGGGCGGCCGCGACGCGGCTGGCGACCGTGTCGAGCGCGGCGTCCTCGAAGTCCGGCGGCGGCGAGCCGAGTGCGAACACCTCGTCGAGCGTAATCTTGTGTGTGCGCTCAGCGAGCGGCAGGATTCTCAGTGTTGACCTGTCGAACGGTTCGTGTGGCATTGGGCCTCCGTGCCGGTGGGTCCGAAGCTGTCACATCCTAGCCCAAGGCCGCCCCGGTGGCAACGGGCAAGGATGCAATTGCGATCTGACGCGCTTCGTCGTAGAATGCGCGCTCGTGCACCCTGCGAGAAAGGCGAGTTCGACATGGCGGATGAAAAAGAGAAGAAGTCATTTACCGACGCGAAGAGCAAGGAGCATTTCACTCGCGCCCGATCGTTCGACGTCAAGCACGTCGCCCTTGACCTCCGGTTCGACTTCGAGCGAAAGGCAGTGAAGGGCGCCGTCACGACGACGCTTGCGCCCATCGGCCGGTCGCTGCGCGAGGTCGAGCTCGACTGCGCCGACACGCGTGTCATCAAGGTCCTCGACGAGAAGAAGCGCGAGCTGACGTGGGACCTCGTGGACGATACGCTCACCGTGGCGCTCGGCCGCGCGGTCAGGCCGGGCCGCGACGTCTCGATCACGGTCCGCTACGAGGCCCGGCCGACACGCGGCCTCTACTTCGTCGGCCCGACGGAAGAGTACCCCGAGACGCCGCAGCAGATCTGGACGCAAGGCGCCACCGAGGACAACCACCACTGGTTCCCGTGCTACGACTCGCCGAACGAGAAAATGACCCAGGACGTCGTGATGACCGTGCCGGAGCGCTATCTCGCCATCAGTAACGGCGGCCTCGTCGAGGTTCGGCACGACAAGAAACGTCGTACGAAACGGTACCACTGGCGCCAGGAGCAGCCCCACACCACCTACCTGCTCACCATCGTCGTCGGCGAGTTCGACGTCATCGAGGACCGGCACAACGACATCCCGGTCATCTATTACGTGCCGAAAGGCCGCCGCGACGACGCGATGCGATGGCTCGCAGACACCCCGAAGATGATCGCGTTCTACGAAAAGGCGACCGGCTTCGCCTACCCGTACGCCAAGTACGGCCAGGTCGTGATCAGCGATTTCATGTACGGCGGCATGGAAAACACGACGATCACCACGATCACCGACCAGGTCCTGGTGGACGAGCGCGCGCATCTTGACGTTGAGCCCGAAGGCCTCGTCGCGCACGAGCTCGCGCACATGTGGTACGGCGACCTGATCACCACCAAAAGCTGGGAGCACATCTGGATCAACGAGGGCTTCGCGAGCTATTTCGATCCGCTCTACTTCGAGCACGCGCGCGGCAAGGACGAGTTCCAGTACCGCATGCTGCGCTCCCTGAAGGGCTACCTCGACGAGGTCGCGAAACGCTACCGCCGCCCGATCGTGACGCGCACGTTCACCGACTCGTTCGACATGTTCGACGGCCACTCCTACGCCAAGGGCGCCCTCGTGCTGCACGCGCTGCGCTACGAGCTGGGCGAGGAGCTCTTCTGGCGCGGCATTCGCCACTACACGCGCGCTTACGCGTACCGTTCCGTCGAGACCGAGGAGTTCAAGCTCGCGCTCGAAGCCGGGACCGGCGCGTCTCTCGACCGGTTCTTCGACCAGTGGCTCAGGCGCGCGGGCCATCCGGAATTCGAGGTCTCCTGGTCCTACGACAAGACGCTCAAGCTCGTGACCGTCCGCGTCAAGCAGACGCAGAAGATCGAGGACGAGACCCCGGTGTTCAGGACCCCGGTAGACATCCACATCACCACGGCTCGCGGCGCGGACGCGTTTCGCGTCGAGATCGAAAACCCCGACGAGGAGTTCCACTTCCCGTCGGCGGTCCGCCCGAAGCTCGTCGAGTTCGACCGCGAGAACTGGATCCCCAAGACGCTCAAGTTCGAGAAGACGAAGGACGAGCTCCTTGAACAGCTCGAACACTCGGCCACGGTCATCGGCCGCATTCGCGCATGCGAGGGCCTCGGCAAGATTATGGGTGACGACACCGTGGTGGCCGCGCTGCGAAAGGCCCTCCGCGGCAAGGACCATCACGGCGTGCGCATCGCGGCGGCCGAGGCGCTGGGCTCTGTCGCCGGCGACGCAGCGCGCGACGCCCTGCTCGCCGGCCTCGACGACGAGAAATCGAAGGTGCGGCGCGCCGTCGTGACGGCCCTCGGCAAGATCAAGCAGGAACCCGTGGCCAAGCGGCTCGAAACCGTGTTCCGCCGAGACAAGAGCTACTACGTTGCCGCCGAAGCCGTGCACTCCATCGCCAAGATCCGTGAGGACGCGGCGTACGACTTCCTTGTCAAAGCGCTCGCCTACGAATCGCACCGTGATGTCGTCCGGAGCGCCGTGTTCGGCGCACTCGTCGAGCTCAAGGACACGCGCGGCATCCGGGAGGCGCGCACGTGGGCGGCGGCGGGGAAACCGATCAACGCACGAATGGCCGCCATCGGCGCGCTCGGTAAGCTTGGGCGCGAGCTCGAGAAGGCCCGAGATCGCGACCGCGTACGCCGGGAGCTCGTCGAGATGCTGCGCCACCCGCATTTCCGCGTTCGGACCGCGGCCGCCGGCGCGCTCGGTGAGCTTCACGACGACACGGCGATCGGTAACCTCGAAAAGCTCCTCGCGAGCGACCCGCTCCCTCACGTGCGGAAAGTCGTCCGCCGCGCCATCGAGCAGATCCGCGAAGAGACGGGCAAGCGCGCCCGCCTTGGCAACCTCGAGAAGGAACTTGGGGCACTTCGGGACGAGAACAAGGACCTGAAGCGCCGTCTCGACGGCCTGGATCGAAAGCTCGAGGAGCTCTCCGGCGCCGGTGCGAAACGCCGGAAACGCGGGAAGCGGTAAGCGGTAAGCGGTAAGCAGTGTTACGCCGCCGCGTGGGGCTCGACAACGATCTTGAGGACAGCGCGCTGCTCGACGCGCTTCATCCCGGCGATCAGCTTGTCGAGCGGGATCACCTCGCTGATGAGGTCGCCGACGTTCACCTTGCCCGCTCCGATCAGCTCCAGTGCGAGCCGGTTATCGGCCGGCGCCGAGCCGTGCGTGCCGGTCACGAAGAACTCGCGGTAGTGAATCGCATTGCTGTCGATTGTGATCGTTGACGCGTCCTTCGGCAGCCCACCGAAGAAGTTGACGCTGCCCCGCTTGGCGACGAGGTCGAGGGCCTCGACCTGCGCTTGTGCGGCGCCGCACGCGACAATAACGCGGTCCATTCCACGGCCGGAGGAAGCGCGGTCGACGACGGCCTTCAGCGGCTCGGCGGTCGAGTCGACGTACACGTCGGCGGCCGCGACCGGCTGCGCCAGCTCGAGACGGCGCGGCGAGACGTCGGCGAGAACGACGCACGAGGCGCCGCGGGCGCGGGCGAGCTGCGAGTGCAGGCAGCCAAGCGGGCCAGCACCCATCACGAGCACGGTATCTCCTGGCCCGACACGCGAGAGGTCCTGGCCGTTAATCGCGCAGGCAAGCGGCTCAGCGAGCGCCGCCTCGTGGTCGCTCACCCCGTCGGGTACCGCGTTGACGCACAGCATTCGCACCGCCACCGGCGGCACCGCCATGAATTCGGCGAACGCCCCGTCGAACTGGTAGCCGATCGGCGCGAGATTGTCGCACATGCCGAAAATCCCCCGACGGCAGGTCTCGCACGTGCCGCACGGCACGGCAGGCGCGACCGCCACGCGCTGCCCGACGGCGTACCCCTCGACGCGCGACCCGACCTCGACGATCTCGCCGCACAGCTCGTGCCCCGTGATGCGCGGCGGCCGGATGTGGCGGTGCCCGTGGCGGTAGATCTTCACGTCGGTGCCGCAGATCGCGCACGCACGCACCTTCAGCAACAAGCCCTCCTCCGGGCAGTCCGGCCTGGGCACCTCGCGGATCTCGAGGCGGCCCGGCCCTTCGTACACGGCAGCTTTCACGGCGTAGCTCCTTTCGTTGCGTCGCGGTAGCGGGTCTCGATTTCGCCGGCAAGCCAGTCGTTCTCGTCGAGCTCGCACACCTGCCATAGCGCGGCCCGGACGCCGTGCTCGGCGATGAGCGCCTGCAGGACCACCGCCTGCGCATCGTCGGGGTTGTCGTAGAGCAGTGCGGCGACGATCCCCTCAATTGTCCGCGTCGGCGTGATCTCGTACTCGAGCGCGAGACGCGCGCTGCCGATCAGCCGGCCGTCGGGGCCAAGCTTGCGGATCGGGTCCCGCGCCACGCGCGCGATCGTGTCGCCCAGCGCACGGTTCGCATAGCGTTGGAACAGGTCCGCGACGTGCGCCTGCTGCTCGGCGGGATCGAACCCGTGACGCGCGACGAGTGCCCGGCTCGTCTCGTCGAGCGCTCCCTCGACAACGTCGCGCACGCGCCGGTCGGCCGTCGCTTCCCAGATGGTCGTGTGGCCGGCGCGGTAGCCGAGGTAGGCGAGCATCGAGTGGCCGGCATTGTGCGTATAGACTTTCTGCTCTTCGAGCGCCGTGATGCTCTCGGCGTAGCGGAAGCCCGGCACCGCCGGCCGCGGCCCGACGAACGCCGTGGCCTCCACGGGCAGGATGCAGTACGGCTCGACGCGAATGGCGAGCGGGTCGGCCCGCCGCTCCTCGTCGGTCGGCCGCGGCACCATGCGCGAGACGACCGCGGCGGCGAAGCCCACCTCCGCATGCAGCCGCGCGTGCAGCGCCGCAGGCAGACGTGTCTCGACGAGCGATGCAAGGTGCTGCCCCGAGTGCAGGATGTTCTCACACACGACGACGTTCAGCGGGCCGCGGTCTGTTTTGAAACGTTGCTCGAGCCCGCGCGCGATGAGCTCCGCCACGTCGGGAAGCGCCCCCACCCCGACGGCCGTGGCGGTGACGTCGGCTTCGGCGAGCGCGCGCGCGACCGCCGCCGGATTCCCCGCGCACAGCGCGCGCGCGACCGGCACGTGGAAGGTCGCCGTCGTCTCGCCGACGATGCGAATGTCGTAGCCGCGTCGCTCTTCGAGCGCGACGACGATGGCCTCGTCGAGTTCGACAAACGTGATCTCGGCGCCCGCCTCGGCGAAGAGCTGGCCGAGGAAGCCGCGCCCGATGCTTCCCGCCCCGATAATCACTGCCTTCATCGTCGTTCCTCAGCGGGCCGGAGAGTGGTGAAGTCACAGCCGCCGTACGCCACGGCCGCATTGACTCCGGCCCTCACACCCCTTAGGATACCGCAAGCGCATGGAGGTGTCGATGACCGGAGCAAGCGCCGATATCCTGGTCACGGGGCACGTGTGTCTCGATATCACGCCCTCGCTTGCCGACCTCAGCGGCGACCTGAAACGGCTGCTCGTGCCGGGGACGCTCGTGCGCGTCGGCCCGGCCACCGTCGCCACCGGCGGCGCGGTGCCGAACGTCGGCATACCCCTCAAGCGCCTCGGCGTCTCGGCCAGGCTCGCGGGCAGGATCGGCGACGACGAACTCGGCCGCGCCGTGCTCGGCGTCCTGGCCACGCACGGGCTCGAGGGCGGGATGATCGTCTCGAAAGGTCAGGCCACCTCGTACACGATCGTCCTCGTACCGCCCGGCGTGGACCGTATGTTTCTCCACCATCCCGGCGCCAACGATACCTTCGTCGTGGACGATGTCCTCGGCGCGCTCGAACCGCCGCCCCGACTCGTGCACTTCGGCTACCCGACCATCATGCGCCGCATGTACCTCGACGGCGGCAAGGAGCTGGTGCGGCTCCTCAGCACGCTCCGTCGCACCGGCGCCGTCGTGACCATGGACACCTCGCTGCCGGACCCGGCAACCGAGGCGGGCAAGCAGAACTGGCGCGAGATCCTTGCCGCCACCCTCCCGCACGTTGACGCCTTCATGCCCAGCCTCGAAGAATCCCTCTTTCTCCTCGAGCGCGAACGCTTCTCGGCCCTGGCCGCTCAAGGGCTCGAGGACGTGTTCGACGGCATCGGCCCCGAGGGGGTGAGCGAACTCTGCCGCACCATCCTCGACCTTGGGGCGGCCATCGCCGTCGTCAAGTGCGGCAGTCACGGGCTCTGTGTTCGGACCGGCTCGGCCGAGGCGCTCGCCCCGGTGGCAGAGCGGCTCGAGTTGGACCTCGGCGCGTGGAAGGAGCGCACGCTCTGGGCCGAGGGCCTTGTCGTCGAGGAAATCGCCTCGGCGACGGGCGCCGGCGACTGCTGCGTCGCCGGCTTTCTCGCCGCCATGAGCCGGGGCGAGGGCCTCGAAACCGCCGCGCGCATCGCCTGCGCCGTGGGCGCGCAGAACTTGAGTGCCGTTGACCCGTTTAGCGGCGTCCGGTCGTACGAGGGAACGCTCGAGCAACTCGGCACCTGCAACTACCGCCCCCTCGAGCCCGTCCCCTCGGGCTGGCGTCACCTCCAGGCGCCCGGCCTCTGGGCGCCGGGCGACTAACCCGGATTTCTCACGCCGGTGCCTGGCCATGGTATGAACTGCCCTGCGGTGACTGGAAGTAGCCACGGGCGCCAGCCCATGGGGGAGGCGCCCGACGAGAACAGAGCCCCGTCAGGGGCGATTGAGGCCTTGCCGATCACGTTCAATCGCCCCTGACGGGGCTCTGGCTGTTTGCGCCCGACGCCAACCACGGGCTGGCGCCCGTGGCTACTCCCACACGCCCCTGACGGGGCTCCGGAACGGCCTTATGCGGCAATGCATCATGCCATGCGCGAGGACTGCGCCACCGAGCGGCTATGAAAAATCCGGGCTAGGCCGTGGGGCGCTGGCCTGACGAGAACTTACGCCCCACGCGCAGATTCATACGCCTTCAGGATCAGCTTGAGCACCGCGATCCCCTGCTCGTAGGGCGACACGCACGCCACCCCGTCCAGAATGCAGTCCGCGAAGTGCCGCACCTCCGAGATAAACCCGCTGCAGTCATCGAACGTCCAGCGTGCCGGTTCCGAAAACCACGTCGGCTTGAAAAACAATATCGTCGGAGTGCCGTACAGCTCGCCGCGCTCTCCCACAATATGAAACGGGTATTGTCCCGCCGGCATCGGGAAAGCCCAGCTCGTGCGGAGCAGCCCGGTCACCCCGTTCCTGTAGCGCACGAGCACCGTGGCCGTGTCTTCGCTGTGGAACTCCGTGTGGCGGTATTTACCGGTGACCGCCTCGACCCGATCGGGCTCGTCGCCTGCAAGGAACGTGAGCATGTAGCTCGGGTGGTAGCCGGTGTCGATGAGCTCGCCGCCGCCCATCTGCTCCGGATCGGCGCGCCACGTCCCCGGCTGGATCGGGTGCTTCTCGGGCGTGCCCGGGAGAGACCCCGGCCGACGGCCGCTCATGAGAAAGCAGTCCTGGGTCGTGATGAGGAAGACGCGCCCGAGGACACCCTCGTCGAGGAGACGCTTCGCCTCGGCGATGCTCGGCATGTGGAGCTGGTTGTGCGCGCTCATCCCCACGAGCCCGGGCGCGGCCGCCATCGCCGACTCGATGTGCCCCGCCTCGTCGAGACTCATGCACAGCGGCTTCTCGCACAACCAGTGCTTGCCCGCCTCGATGCTCGCCAGGATCGCGGGCAAGTGCAGGCTGTGCGGCAGCGTGATGTCGACCGCGTCAACCGGCGCTTCCCGGATCAGCGCCCGGGAATCCGTGTACGTCTGTGCCTCCGGCGTCCGCTTCTTGAACCGCGCCACCGCGTCTTCGTCCACGTCGTTGAGCGCCGTGATCCGTGCCCGTCCTTTCTCCTGCTCGGCGAGCCACCCCTCCAGGTGCGCCCAGGCGATGCCGCCGCAGCCGATGAGACCCACTCGAAGCGTCATGTCCGTTCTCCCTTCGGGACTGCGTGTGCAACAAGCTGCATTCTTCGTGTGGAGTGAATCCATGCACGCCGGCGCGCCTCGAGCGCTCGCATCGAGGCCGCACCGTTCCGCTTACTCGACCGAAACCTTGAGAACGGCCGATGGCTCCGACCGGTTGCCGAGCACGTCCACCTGCCGCGCGCGAAGCGGGCGCTCTCCGGGCACCGAGAGCGCGGACGAAAACGCCACCACGGGCACGGCGTACGTGCGCTCGCCGCCCTCCGGCTGCCATTCCAGGTGCGCGGCCGCCCAGCCGTATTCCTCGAAATAGTCCACCCGAAGCGCGTGCGTCCCCGGCGCAAGCGTTGCCTCGCCCGACTTCTCGGTCTTGCCGTGGTGGCCCCAGTGGTCCACGACGAGCGCGTCGTCAATCCACAGCCGCGACCCGTCGTCGGTCGTCAGGAAAAACGTGGCCTTCGTCTCCTGCTCGACGCGCAGGGAGCCCGTCCATCGTACGCTGAACGACTCGGCGTCAATCAGCTCCTTCGCCGGCGAGCCCGCGTTGTAGTCGAACTTGATCTCCGGATCCACGCGGTACATCACCGGCTCGGTCCATGTGTCCGTATCGAAGTACTCGCCGCGGAAGCCCTTGAACGTCAGGTCCTGCGCGAGCCCCTTCTCCCCGGTCTCGTCGAGAACCGCCGTGGCAATCGGCAACCACACGTCCGGCTCGGCCTGGTACTCGATCGTGACGTTGGCTCCCGGCTCGCCCTTGACGAGCAGGATCGTGCCGGTGCCCGCCTCCACGTCCTTCGTCTCCAGCACCGGCGGCTTCGACGACGCGTCCACGACGAGCTCGAACGCACGCGATTCCTTCTTTGTCGAGGTCCGCGCCACGATCATGTTCTTGCCGGATTCAGGGTCGCTCCCGATTGTGACGCCCCTGAGCGTCACCTCGCCTGGCCCGCGACGGCCGCCAAGCTTCTCACCCGCGTCGTTGACGATCGTCACCCGCGTCGTCCTGCGCACCCCGTCCACGCGAACGACCGGTGTCTCCGTCCGCTGCATCGCCGTCGTGAACCGCAGCAGCGGCATATCCGGGTCGCGGACGTCCTTGACGGGCCGTGTCGAGATCATCGTCCAGGTCGGTGTCAGCAGCACGTGCCTCTTCTCATCGGGGAAACTGAGCCCGATGTTGAACGACACCGCGCGCCCGTTGAGCAGCACCATGCCGTCGGCCACGTCCTCGGGCAGCTGCGTGCCGCCGTAGTTGACCTCCCGGCTCCAGCCCTGGCCGATGCGCACCGGCAGCGCCATCTCGAGCACGACGTTGCCGTCCGCATCCGTCGCCCAGGCCGCCTTGCCCGGGTCGAGATTGGGGTCCTTGACCCACCCCCACTTGGGTTGGCCCTCGGGCGGCACGTTGAGCATGTACGTGTCGCCGCCGGCCCAGAAACCGTTTTCGGCCGAGGTGTCAATCTGCGCCTGGAAGGCGAACTTCGCCGGCGCCGTCGCGGCAAGATACAGCGTCTCCTCGTCCCAGCACGCGTACGTCGCGACCGCTTCCTTCTCGAGGCCTTCCCGGTTCATCGCGTACCAGCCGGTGATAAGCGGCTGATACACCGTGTCAATCCGGCCGTCCAGCTTCGGCGCCGGATAGGCGTAGTCCATCGTCGGCCGGATCGCCACCGTCGGCCACGGGTCCTTCCCGTCGCCGGTGCCGTCGCCGTCAGAGTCCTTCTTCTTTGGATCGGTCCCAAAGTAGATGTCCGCGCAGAACTCGTCGAGATCGTTCAGCCCGTCGCCGTCCGTGTCGGGCTTCGTCGGGTCCGAGCCGAAGCGCGCCTCGTCCATCGGCAAGCTCGCGTTCTTGTCCGCGAGGCCGTCGCCGTCCGTGTCCGTGGCCAGGATGGTGCTCCCCGTCGCGCCCTGGATATCAATGTAATTGTGAAAATTCCTCAGCGTCGAGGCTTCCCAGTCCCAGTGCTGCGCGCCCGGGTTGACGATCACCCGGTCCGGGTGCTCCACGAGGTCCGCGTACGGATGCCCGTGCATAAACTCGGGGAACCCCGCCCCGCCCGCGATCGAAAGGTCAAGCGCGTGCTGGAACTCGTGCACGAACCCCCAGCCCGCATCGTACCAGACCGTCGAGTCGCCCGGACGGAACTGGCGCCACTCGCCGCCGACACCGGAGCCCGCAAACGCCGCCCCCGTCTTGCCCAGCACCGTGAAACCGCCCCAGTTGCCGCTCATCCCGACGCCCGTCGTGAAAAGCCCGTCATACTGGTTGTCCTGGATGCCCCGCTGGCGCAGGTCGGCCACGATGTTGTCGTACGTCGGCCCGGTGTTGTCCGGCGCCACCGTGTCAATGACCAGGTAATCGAGCGACAGGTTCAGCTTTCCGTTCGTGTTGCGGAAGTAGAACAGCCGCCCGCCCTCGATCGCCTCCTTGATGTGCTCAAGCACCTCGTCGCTGAGGCGGTGCCCGGCCTCGGCGTCCGCCTCGCCCCGGTACACCACGATGAGCAGCTTCAGGTCCTTGACGACCATGATGTTCTCGCCCGGGGCCTTGGCCGGGGCGCTGAGCCCGGCGAAAAGCACCGCCCCGGCACACAACAGCGTAATGAGCTTCGACATGACATCTCCTCCACTATGCCGTTCGTTTCGAGTCAGGCCGCGCATCATACCCTGTTGGTCCCGGAGAGGCAACGCCGGAACCGGGCCGCCCACGCCGGTCGCAACTTTCGGTGGCGCAAGCCCCTTGCGCCGGCTATACTGCCGCCGCTTGCCGTCCGGGAACATTGTGGGCAATCGCGCCGCGGAGCCAGGCCGCGCGTTGCCCTCACACCGTCCGGAAGGAGGTCGCCATGGGCACACGCAACGGTGAGACCACCCGCCAGCACATCGGCCTCGCCCTCGGCCTCGTTCTCTTCGTGTTCTTCCTGGCATTCCTGCCTATCCGCAGCGAAGACGCCGACACCACCGCCAAGCTCAACCGCATGGCGGCGGTCGCCTTGCTCATGGCCGTGTGGTGGATCACCCAGGCAATCCCGATCCCCGCCACCGCCCTCCTGCCGCTGGCGCTGTTCCCCCTGCTCGGGCTGATGGACAGCAAGACGCTCGCCCCGATCTACGTGAACGACAACATCTTCCTGTTTATCGGCGGCTTTCTTATCGCCATCGCGATCGAGCGCTGGCGACTCGCGCGCCGCATCGCCCTCACCATCGTCCTTGCCTTCGGCTCGAGCCCGCGCGGCCTCATCCTCGGCTTCATGGTCGCCACCGCCTTCCTCTCGATGTGGATCTCCAACACCGCCACCACCATGATGATGTTCCCCATCGGCCTCTCCGTCATCCTGCTCGCCCGCGAGCTCGGCCGCGAGAACGCCGCCGACAACGCTGCCGGCAACGCCGCGACCACCGCCGCGCCCGCCTCACTCGGCGCCTTCCCGGCCGCCCTGATGCTCTCGATCGCCTATGCCGCCAACATCGGCGGCATCGCCACCAAGATCGGCACCCCGCCCAACGTCTTCTTCTTCGAGTTTTTCGAGCAACAGTTCCCGCACGCGCCGCAACCGACGTTCACCGACTGGATGATGCTCGGCCTGCCGTTCGCCGTTGTCTTCCTTGTGGTGAGCTGGCTCGTCTTGACGCGGCTCGCTTTCCGCCTCAAAAAACTGAGCCTCGGCACCGGCCGCAGCTTTATCCGCGACGAGCTGCGCAAGATGGGCCCGATGAAGGCGGCCGAGTGGCAGGTGCTCGTCGTCTTCGCCGTCACCGCGCTGCTCTGGATTACCCGCGGCCAGATCAAGGAGATCGGCTTCCCCGGATGGGTCCACGGCCTCGGCCTGGTTCAGCAGCTCGGCGACAAGACGATCGAGCTCGTCCGCGACGGCGGCGTCTCCATCATGATGGCATTGACGCTGTTCCTGCTCCCGTCGCGGCAGAAGCGCGGCGAGCGGCTGCTCGACGCGAACTCGTTCCAGAAAGTCCCCTGGGGCATCGTGCTGCTTTTCGGCGGCGGCTTCGCCCTGGCCAAGGGCATGCAGGAATCGGGCCTGTCCGCGTGGCTCGGTGGTCAGCTCGAAGTCCTCGGCGGCGTCTGGCCGCCCGGCATCGTCGCTTCCGTCAGCGGCCTGCTCACGTTCCTCACCGAGCTCACCTCGAACACCGCCACGACGAACATGGTGCTCCCGATCCTCAAGGGCGTCTCCATCGGCGGCAACATCCACCCGCTCCTGCTCATGATTCCGGCCACCATCAGCGCCTCGTGCGCCTTCATGCTCCCCGTGGCCACCCCACCCAACGCCATCGTCTTCGGCTCGGGCCACATTCCGCTGGGCAAGATGATCAAGACCGGCCTCATCCTCAACTTCATCGGCATCGTCCTCGTCACCCTCACCATCCTCACCCTCGGCACGCTCATCTTCAACATCAGCGGCGGCATGCCCCAGGGCTGGCTCACACCATAGCCGCGCCCTGCCAGACAAGTACGATTCACCGCAGAGATCGCCGAGAACGCAGAGAGAGACATTCCCCTCCGTGCTCTCCGTGGCCTCCGTGGTTAATCCCCCTCGCTCGCCGCGCCGCAGACCGTTCGGCGTCACATCGCACGCTTGTATCGCGCCAGCACCTCCCGAACCTCGGGCGGCGTGTAGTCGAAATTCACCAGCCGGTCGGTCACCTCCTGCGCTACTCCGGGCGGCCCTGGCCCGCAGCCGAAGGATCCTCTTCCTCCCCGTCCTTTTCTTGTGCGTCCGGCTTGACGGCCTCCGGATCATCCGGCTTTTCACCTTTGCGCATAAGAGCCTGGCGTTTAGCTGCTTCTTCCGCGTCGTCGAAGAGCAGGAAGAACTCCTCGAACCAGGAAACGCCACCAAGGCGTTCAGCGACGCGGTCTGCAAGGTCTTGAACCGTCAAGCCGTTATCGGTTTCGTCCTTAGTCGACGCCAAAGGGAGTTCAAGCACGGCTTTCCAGTCATTGCCGTGAGCGTGCACAAGGCTGGGCATGACGGCCACCCCAATGCTCAGGGTATCCGCCAAGGTTTTGAGCGCGTCGCCAATCGTTGCATCCTCGTCAAGAAGAACCGGCCATTTCAATCGCTTGGGGCGCTCCCGGGCAATCCGCTGTTGCTCCTTCAGCATGGCCTCTGAAAGTAAGCTTTTGCCCCAGCCCTCCCGATTAACCTGAATCGTTATCTGCCATTTCTCATAGGGGTCGCGCGCGACTCCCTCGACCAGTTTTATCACAGCCGCGGCGTCTTTGGCTGGGGCCCAAAGGCCGACTGCCGCTGGCTCAGTTGAGTAGTAGGCGCTCAACATGAGAATCACCTTCCTCGCTTCCGCGAAGAACGCGCTGATCTCTTTTTCCCCCATTTCGTACGTGCGCGCGACAAGCCTGAGCTCGACCGAGCCGATCGCAAGCGAACTCATTTTCACTTCGCCTGCCGATGCCAGGCACGCTGCTTGAAGAGTGGCCACCGCAGCGGCGGCTTGAATCAGAAGCCACTTCACATGCATCAAGCGTCACCTCACTCTTTGCC
Source organism: uncultured Verrucomicrobiota bacterium (assembly GCA_964550015.1). GTDB lineage: Bacteria > Auribacterota > JABMQX01 > JAFGEW01 > JAFGEW01 > CAZJXV01. The sequence goes on along the minus strand of CAZJXV010000011.1, from coordinate 2,445 downwards.
CTTCTCTGCTGCTTGCGCTCCGCGCAAGTAGATGAACCCATGGCGGCTATCTTCCGGCACATCTGGATCGGGGTAGACCCATCGTAGGTTGGTCTGTGCGCACACGAGGTCCAGAATGTCCGCCACCGATCGATCGGAGGCGTCAACTGTTATCCGGACAAAGCGAGAGCGGCGATCTCCCGCCTCCGCAGCACCCGCTGTGGTCTCCACATACATGGCCAAAGGCCCTTCTGACGGGATGTACACCGGTACGTCAGGATGGATAATGATGTTAAGCGAGGCCGTGCGTGCCAGATCACCAACAAGACCGTGCAAGTCAATGGTGCTGACGTGGAAGTCGATCTTTCGAGATAGCAGATGATGCATCTGCGCGTCAATTGCACGCGCCTCCATGACGCTGAGTTCGTGGGTGGGCAGTCGGGTATCACGGTCTTCAGGCTGCGCGCCCTCTCTGCGGGGACTGTGACCAGTTGTGCGACAACCGGTTGCAAGCAAGGAGATGGCGCAAGCGAGGGGTGCAACACAAGATCGCAAGGAGGCAACGACAAGCATCATGTGAAACCTCGTAGCGTTCATAGGATTTCTCTAGCCTCCCGAAGTTGTTGGGCTAATCCGCAACAAGGTGTGAGTCTTACGCAGAAGAGGAGTCTCGAGGGCCGAAATCAGGTTGCGGCCCTCAGCGCTGCGGTCCGTGTTGTCTGTCGGCCGTTCTTTAGTCTTCGTCTTGGCTTCGTGCGCGCTTCTCCTCGGGCATCCCACGCTTGTATCGCGACAGCACCTCCCGCACCTCGGGCGGCGTGTAGTCGAAATTCACCAGCCGGTCGGTCACCTCCCAGAACCGCTCCGGCGGCTCGTCGAGAAGGTCGGCGAACAGACTGTCGCGGACGTCCGGCTCGATCGCCTTCGTCGGCTCGATGAGCCCGGCGGCGCGTTTCGTGTCGCCGGCTAGTTCGAGCCGTGCGGCCAGGATGAGCGACGCCTTGTGCACCCCCCTGAGTGGCCGTCCTCCGGGCGTCTGGTAGGGCAGATCGGCGAGGGCTTTGACGAGCGGCTCGAACGCGGCCGAGCCGGCCTCGCGCGCCCGGTCGGCCAGCGTGCCAAGGTCGTAGGCCGCCGTTTCCGTGACGAACGGCAACCCGGCCTGTAAGGCCACCCCGGCGTAGTACTGCAGGCGGTGGGCCATGAGCTCGACGCACTCGGGCGCTTCCGTGAGGAGCTGCTCTGCGAACAGCCGGTACTGGTACAGCACGTGGTAGGCGCTGCGCACGTCCCGCCGGTTGATGGACGCCCGCAGGAACGTGTGCAGGAAGTGGCGCGTGAGCTCCAGGACCGGCTCGTCCCCGTCGCGCATGGCGTGCATGCCGGTCTGCCGCACCACCTGGCACGCCGCGCCCACCAGGTCCGTCGGTTCGGCCATCGTCGCCAGGAACAGCAGCTCGACCTGCTGAAGGCATTCCATTTCGACCCACGTCCGGCTCTCTTCCAGCGAGTGCACCGCTTCCTTCGACATGCGCAGGATGTCGGCAAACCGGGCGCGGAACCACCCGGGCGGCAGCGCGCTCTTGACTTCCGAGTACGCCTCCATCGCCGCCGCAATCGAGTTGAGCGCCCCCTGCGCCACCTCCCGGTCCGCCCGGTCGAGCGACCGCATCCCCAGGCTCGCGATGTGCTCGATCCGCTCCCGAAGGTCGGCCTGCAGCGCCGTGACCTTCCCATCCCGCGCGAGCTTGGGCAGCTCGCGGACGCGCCGCGTCGCACTCTGCCGCAGCCGCTCCAGGATGTGGCCCGGATGCAGGAACCGGAACACGTAGAAGAAGTAGGGGAGGACGACCGCGAAGCACGCCAGCAGCAGCACGAACGTCAGCGGCACGCCGAACCTCGGCACGTGGCCTTTGCCGATCCGCGCCGCCACCCACAGCGTGTTTACCGTCGAGAACAGGATCAGCCCGAGCACCACCCGGTTCAGCCGGTCACCCAAAAAAATCTCGACCAGCTTCGGCGTGTACATGTTCGCCGTGAGCGGCACCGCGATCGCCAGCGCCATGATCACGACCGCGATGAGCTGGTTGAACGTGCGCGAGACGTTCGCAATCGCCGGCCGCAGCTCCTCCGCGTTGATCGTCCACGGTCGGCGCAACGCCTGCCCCAGCGTGCTGTCCGGCGCCGCCGCGTCAATCACGACCTGCACGAAAAACGCGGCCACGAGCGCCGCCGCCACGAGCACCGCCGCCCGCGCAAACATCTGCGCATTCCGCCGCGTCACCCCCGTCGCCCGCGCCTCGACCTGTGCTCGCCCAATCGGCTCCGCCACAACAACCTCCAGCCTACACTACCCAGCAACCTCACCACCATACCCCGCCCACGCCCCGCACGCAACACCCCGCTTCCGCCCGGTGGAGTACCAAAGATTGTGTAATTTCGCGGGCCGGTATAGGAATGGGTGTG
>CAZJXV010000010.1:0-32608 GCA_964550015.1 uncultured Verrucomicrobiota bacterium | reverse complement strand
TTCGGGTACTGCTGGAGGCCCGCGGCGGCCATGACCTTGCGGACCTGCCAGCGGCTCATGTCACGGAACAGGTCAATGAACTGGCGCGGCGCCTCGCCGACGCGGAGCGAGACGACGTCCCAGAGCGTGACGAGCTCGAGCCGCAGCATGAGCACGGGCAGGATGACGAGGCTGCCGAAGAGGGCGGTGATCATCGTGATCATCATGAGCAGGCCGAAGTAGATGGTCGGCTGGAACTTGCTGACGAGGAGCACGGCGAAGGCGATGCCGAGCGTGATCGAGGTGAAGACGATCGGCTGGCCGGCGGTGAGGAGCGAGGCCTTCATGGCGCGCTTCTTGTCGAAGTCCTTCTTGAACTCGCCGTTGTAGCGGGCGAGGTAGTGGATCGTGTCGTCCACGGCGATGCCGAGCGCGATCGAGGCGATGAGGCTCGTGGCGCTCGAGAGCGCGATGCCCGTCCAGCCCATGATCCCGTAGTTGATGAGGATGGGGAAGACGTTGGGGATCATGGCGACGAAGCCGACTTTGACGGACATGAACAGAAGGGCCATGATGATGAAGATGCAGATGAAGGCGAGCGAGAGGCTGCTGACCTGGCCCTTGGTGATGGCGTTGGCCGATTCCGAGACGACGAGGGGCAGGCCGGTGACGTGGATGTCGAGGTCCTTGGAGAAGGCGATCGCGTCCGCGGCCGGCTTTTTCATTGGGACGCCGTCGGGCCTGCGGCCGCACAGCGCGAGGATGCGCTCCTTGGCGAGGATGAAGTCGCGCGCGCCCTCGAAGTGGGCGCGGAAGATGACGTTGACGGCGCGGTAGTCGTCGGTGACGACCTGTTTGATTTCGGTCTGCTCTTCGCCGAAGGCCTGGGGGAACTGCGCGACGAGGCGTTCGACCTTCTTGATGTCTTTTTCGCGGTCGCCCGAGGGCGCGGGCAGGGCCTGGCGGTCGTAGTTGAAGCCGGCGGTGAGGGCGCTGATCATTTTGAGGTACTCGGCGATGGAGATCGCCATGTCGATGCCGGGGTCGTCGGCGACGACGCGCTGCTGCAGCGCGTCGAGCTGGTTGAGGACGGTCGGGTCCTGGAAGTAGGCGATGTGCTCGTTGGGGCCCTTGTACTCCATGACGACGTTGATCGTGTAGCAGCCGGCCATGACCTTCTGGATGTCGTCGAAGTCCGTGCGAACGGGGGCGTCGCTCTTGAAGAAGCTGATGACGGCGTTCTCGACCTTGAGGCGGGTGAGCCCGAGGACGGACAGGCCGATGACGAGGACGGCCGCCGCATAGACGAAGACCTGGCGCTTCACGTCGAGCCGGTAGAGCCAGCGAAGGAAGGCGAGCACGGGCGAGCGCTTGGTGTCGAGGTCCCCGTGCTGGTCGGCCGGGTCAGCGGCGTCGTTCTCTGCGCCTTTCTTGTTTTTCTTCTTCGGCAGGGGCAGGAGGACCAGGAGCGCGGGCAGCAGGGTGAGCGAGAGGATAATGAGCCCCAGGAGCCCGAAGCAGGAAAAGAAGGCGAACTCGCGGATCATGTCGATGCGGTTAAGCGCCAGCGAGCCGAAGCCGATCAGCGTGGTGGCGCCGGCGAGGAAGACGGGCAGGCTGACGCGGAAGAGCGTCGAGGTGACGATCTCTTTTTTGAGGCGGCGTCCCTCTTCTGCCTCCTCGAAGAACTCGCTCACGACGTGGAGCGCGTAGGCGTTGCCGATGGCGATGAGCAGCGTGGGGATGACCACGGTAATCATGTTGAGGTAGGCGCCCATGAGCGTCATGAGGCCGAAGGTCCAGACGTAGGCGACGCCGGCCGAGATCAGCGGCAGCACCACGCCGCGCACCTTGCGGAAGCAGACGGCGAGGATGATGACGATTAGGCCGAGGGTGAAGCCGCTCAGCGTCTTGAGGTCGGCCTGAAGGTACTGCACGACCTCGTCGGCGATCACCGGGCTGCCGATTTGGTAGACGAGCTTCGCCTCGCCCTTCTCGACGCCGAGCTCCGCGTTGGCCGCGTCCACGATCTCGCGGACGATCGTGACGACGTCCTCGCCGTTCGAGCCGATGATGATGGTGACGGTGGTAGCGTCGAGCTGCTTGGTAATGAGGTTGTTGGCGAACAGGTTGACGCCCTCGAGGAACTGCTGGAAGAACGCCTGCCGTTCCTCCTCGGTGTCAATGTCTTTGAGCCGCTCGTAGAGCACGCGGATGGTGCCGATGCGGCCGAACTTGGGGGTGTTGCGGATGGTCTCGATCCGCTCGTAGAGTTCCTGCTGGGTGTCGGTGAGGCCGACGACCTTGCGCACGGGCGTGATATCGTCCGCCCTGGCCTCGGCCTCCGCCTGGCTCAAGCCGCTGTCGGTGAGATCGTCCCGGATGCTCTTCCGGATGCGCCTGTTGACGCCGTTGTATTTCCCGGACTGGAGCTTCGCCTCGGCTTCGGCTTCCGCCTCGGCCGCGGTTTTGGTCTCGTCCTTCCTCAGGCTTCTCTCGATGAGTCGTTTCTTGAGCTCCTCGCGTTCGCGGTTGTCCGCTTCCGTGTCTTTGGTTTCTGGGAAGCCGTTGATGCGGTCGGTGATGTCCCAGACGACGTCGAAGACCTCGGTATCGAGGACGGTTTTGCCCTTGGGGGCCTTGACGACGATGAGGATGAGCTCGTCCTTGCCGAACATCTTGACGAACTTGTTGTAGAAGACCGTCGAGGGGAGGTTCTTGATCAGGACCTTTTCGGTGGGGTTGCGGGTCTCGGGCACGCCCTTGATGAGGAGCGCGGCGGCGAAAAACGCCGTGACAATCCCGATGAGGACGATGACGACGACGGCGTGGCTGACGATCCAGGCGAGCAGGGCGCGGAGGCGATTCATGCGGGTTCCTCTTCTGCTCCGTCGGGTGCCGAAGGGTCTATGTATCGTCGAGGGGCACGCGAAGTCAACGGAATTCTCGCCCGAGCGGCCCGCGCAGGCGCGTGTTGCGGCGCGTGGGGCCCGTCGGAGTACGTGCTGTGGCCCCCGGCGGGAAAAAAGTCGCGAAAAAGCGGTAAAGCGGGCCTCGGCTGCGCCGATATGGGTAATGCAGAACAGGTCCCCCTTCTTTCCAGCATCCGGCCTGGGGGCTCCGGTCTTCGGGCCGAGAAATGGCGCAAGGGGCGAGCGGTGGGTAATTACAGGAAAGTCTGATGACACAATCTCTGCCTAGGAACCCATGACAGTTCTCGCCTCTGCGCCGGACTTATCCGGAGCAGGCACGGCGCCCGCCGTGCCTGCTCTTTTTTCTGCCCGTATTTTTTCTGCCCACGGTTGGAGGGTTGCTTGATGCGGACGCCAGGAACCAGTAGCATCACGGTCAACGGCACGCGGGACCCATGCTTCAGGGAGGCGACGATGACGGGCGCGACGCGGACCCTCGAGGCGAGCGGCCACCTGATTGATTCGGGGCTGATGGCCGCGATTATGGACGCGGTGATCCTGAGCGGGGCTGAGTTCGAGATCGCCGAGTTCGAGATCGGCCGGACGAACCAGGACGCCTCACGCCTGGTGATCACCGTGAGCGCGCCGAGCGCCGAGCGGCTCGAGGCGCTCGTGGGCGAGCTGCACCGGCTCGGGTGCTTCGCGGCCGAAGCGCCGGGCGTCACGCTCAAGGCTGCGGAACGAGACGGGACGGCGCCGCCCGACTTCTACTCGACGACGAACGCGGCGACGCTGGTGCGCATCGGGGGCGAGTGGGTCCCCGTGGCGAGCCAGCGGATGGACTCGGTGATCGTGGTCGAGGACGGCCGGCCCGCGTGCCGGCTGCTGCGCGAGGTCAGGCAGGGCGACCGGATCGTGTGCGGGTACGAGGGTGTGCGCGTGGTTCCGGAATTCAAGGCGCGTGACCGGAGCGAGTTCAGCTTCATGTCGAGCGAGATCAGCTCGGAGCGCAAGGTGGAGCTCGCCGTCCGCGACCTGGCCAAGATGATGCGCGAGGTGGTCGCGCGGAAGGGCCGGATCGTCGTCGTGGCGGGCCCGGTGGTGGTGCACACGGGCGGGGCCGACGACCTGGCGGCGCTGGTCCGGGGCGGCTACGTCCAGGCGCTGCTCGGTGGTAACGCCGTCGCCGTGCACGACATCGAGGGGGCGCTCTTCAACACGTCGCTGGGTGTGGACCTCAGGACGGGCCGGCCCGTGGACGCCGGCCACCGCAACCACATGGCGGCCATCAACGCCGTACGCGGCGCCGGCGGGATCAAGGCGGCGGTGCACAGCGGGCTCGTGAAATCCGGCATCATGTACGAGTGCGTCGTCAACAACGTGCCGTTCGTGCTGGCGGGCAGCCTGCGCGACGACGGGCCCCTGCCTGAGGTCATCATGGACCTCTACGAGGCGCAGGCCGCGTACACGAAAGCGCTGGCAGGCGCCGAGCTGGTGCTCATGCTTGCCTCGATGCTGCACTCGATCGCCGTGGGCAACATGCTACCATCGTCGGCTACGACCGTATGCGTGGACATCAACCCGGCGGTGGTGACCAAGCTCAACGACCGCGGCAGCGGCCAGGCACTGGGCATCGTGACCGACGTTGGTCTTTTCCTCAACCTGCTCGCCCGGGAACTCGGGTAGAGGAGTCGCCACAGATTTCACAGATTCGACAGATGCGGAATCCTGTCTCTGCGCGCTCTGCGCCTCTGCGAGAGGTTCTTCTCAGTCTTCCTTGATCTCTCGCAGAGGCGCAGAGCGCGCAGAGAAGGCACTACAACCGGGGCGTTAGGGCTGGGCGGCGGGGGGACGCGTCCACGCCGTTGGGCTCCATCGTGAGCCGGTTGCAGCCGTCGCGGGAAGGACAAATGCATGCCGGGCAGATTTACTCATCGAAGGCCGACGCGGACAAGCATGCCGGCACGGGAACAAGCAACCTAGACGTCGTCATGAACCTTCTGAGGCGGCTCGCGGGCGCTCGTGAAAAGATCAGATCAATATGCCGTGGACCCTCGGGATAATGAACGCCCGCTCACTTGAGGTACCTCCGAGGCGCCCTCATTGCTGATACACTCTTTAGGTAATCCCCCAGGTCTTGCTTGGCCCACTTGTAGAGGGTCAACATCAGCGATCTGTTCGGGTCGTTCGGATATCGCCGCAAGTACGTCTCCATTGTCTCGTAGCCCTTCTCATTCTCCCCACTAAAGAAGAAACACATGCTGGCACTGTGAGCGGCCGCGAAAGGAATCCCGTCAGGATCCCTGTACTCGGGAACCTGTCTGTCGGCAGGGGAGAGCTCTTCGTACCAGTCGATGAGCGCGAGGTACCATTCCGCCGCACTACGGTAGTCACCCAAGAGCTTGAGGCTACCCGCGATGTAATCGGCTTTTGCGAACCGGAGCTTCGTATTTCCTGGTTCCTTGCGCAGGGCTTCTACCCGGCGCTTGGTGTCGGCGAGAAGCTCGCGCCCCGCCTTGCTCAGGCTTGCGTCGGTGACTCGTATTGGCGGAAGATCGGCCTCGGCCGTAGACGCGCCGTTGGATCGCTTCGAGTAGTACCCAAAGTACCACCAGGCGACGAGTCCCAAGATGATGAGGATTGCCAGCAGCTTCTTCACCTCGGCACACCTCCTCTGGAATCATGAAGTGAACCATAATTATTATCTGCTGCGGGAGGGGAGTGTCAAGGGCGAAAGGTTCCCCACGGTGCCGGAGTCGGCGTCTTCCTCAACCTCCTCGCCCGGGAACTCGGGTAGAGGAGGCGCCACAGATCTCACAGATTCGACAGATCCGGATTCCTGTCTCTGCGCGCTCTGCGCCTCTGCGAGAGGTTATTCTCCGTCTTCCTTGATTTCTCGCAGAGGCGCAGAGCGCGCAGAGAAGGCACTACAACCGGGGCGTTGTGGCTGGGCGGCGGGGGGAGGCGTCCACGCCGTTGAGGAAGTCGCGGAGGATGGCGCCCTGGGCGTGGGCCGGGGGGTCGAAGCCGAGCAGGCGGCAGAGCGTCGGGACGACGTCGGTCATGTGGGCGTGACCGAGATGGGCGGGGTCGCGGAGATAGCCGGGCTTCACGCCCGGGCCGGCGGCCGTGATGAACGCGAGGACGCTGGCGAAGTCGGTGTGGGCGGTGGGGAACTGCGGTCCGTGGTTGGCGCCGGAACCGGGGGCGAGCGCGGTGCCGTCCGGGAGCGTCGTCCAGGCGTAGCCCTTTTCGTACACGACGGCGACGTCGCCAACGTCCGGCCCCCAGAATCCGAGCGGGTAGGCATCCTCGCGCTTGAGGACGACGGCCATCACCGTGCGGCCGGTCTCGTCGTCCACCCAGGTTCGCAGGTCGCGCACGAGACGGTTGCGGATACGTTCGTATTCCTCGCCCGAGGCGTTGACGGTGAGGTCGAGGCCGAGGCCGGGCTTCCTGAACGCCGTGGTTTTGTCCCAGTCGATGGCGTCGAAGGAGATGGCGGGATTGCGGTCGAGGGCGGGGTCCTTCTCGACAGCGGCCTGCGCGCGGTCCTTCAGGACGAGGTATCCCTTCTCGACGAGCCAGCGGTTGACGTCCACCATCCGCTGGTTTGGCGAGTTGCCGTGGTCGGAGACGACGACGATGAGGTCCGTGTCTTTCGCGTCCCGTGTCAGCGTCTCGATCAGGCCGTCCACGATCCGATGGCCGCTGCGAAGCACCTCCATGTGCGCGGCGGCCTCGGCCTCGACGTATGCAGGCGAGGCGGGGTCGGCGCCCGCGAGGTGCAGGTGCAGGAGGTGGTCAATGATATGGAAGTGGCAGTAGAAGAACGTGTAGCCGTGCTGCTCCATCAGGAAGCGGCCCGCCTCGGCGATCCATTGGGCCCTGCGCGTCCAGGCGTCGAGGTCGGAGGCCTCGAAACTGAGCGGGTAGGGGCCGAAGCGCTCGACGAGCTCGCGGCCCATCTCCGGCGGCTCGGCGAGCCTCTCCGGGGTCGAGTACTGCGGATGCAGCGGGTTGCCGAACGAGTTGTCCACGGCGCAGCCGTTCTTGAGCGGCAGCGGCATCGAGGCGGGATAGTTGAAGAGGCAGATACGGTGGCCGGCGCGTTCGGCGGCCTCCCAGATCGTCTCGGCGTTGAGCGCGCACGAGGTAAACGAGGAGACTTCCCGGCCGTCGGGCATCGTGACCGTCCAGCCGGGCTCGCCGTGGGTGCCGGGATACGCGCCGGTGCAGAGGGTGGCCCAGTTCGTCGGCGTGTAGGCCGGGAAGCAGGGGAAGATCTCCGTGGAGGCGCCGCGCTCGCGCAGCGCCTTGAGCCGGGGCATCTCGCCCTCGGCGATGAAGTGCGACGACATCGGCCAGTTCATGCCGTCAATGCCGATGAAAAAGAGCCGTTTCGCGTGCGCCATGCTGCCAACCTCCTGGTGTGTCCGGTATTGCGCCGCACCTTACCATGTGAGCGGAGGTCGGTGTACCTCGGAATCGGCTGGAGCGGGACGTGCGTGGTGGGTGGGCGTGCTTGCCCGGGCGTGTTCAGCGAGGCGGGCGCTTGGCGGGGGGGCGGACGGTGCGGCCCTTGTGTGGGACGGGCCTGAAGGTGTCGCGCTGGTCGAGGGTGGCGTACCAGTACACGGTCGCGGCGTAGTCTTTGTTCTGGGCGTAGTTCTCGATGGTGACCTTGATGGATTTCTGGAACGGGATGTTGTCGGTGATCTGCCAGCGGTTGACGGACGTGTAGTTGCCGTTGCCGGGGCCTTCACACAGCGTCTGGTTGTGGTAGCAGTTGACAAAAAGTTCGGTCGAGCACCACGCATAGCCGAAGTAGTCCTCGGTGCCCGTGCCGAAGGTGCTGGGGAAGCTCTCGCCGTCCACCCAGATCTTCTCGTCGCCCTCGCCCCACCAGCCGCGCTCGGGGTTCCAGATGGTGAGCATGGCGCCGCAGTACCGGCCGCGGCCCCGGGTCTCGAGCAGCGGCCAGTCGAACGTCTTGCATGGGTCGTCGCGTCGCCATTTGGCGTGGAAGTAGCCGATGTTGCGGTTCCAGCCGATGGGGCCGTACACGATCCGGTAGGCGATGGAGATGTCGAGCTCGCCGTCGTTGACGAGCTCGACGAGGGCGTTGCGCGCGAACGGCATGGGCCAGTACGAGTAGTACCCGTCGTCGTCGCTCATTCCAAGGGGCAGCGAGGAGTACTCGTTGATACCGGGACTGGTGCCGAAGAAATCGCCGAGCGGGCACCAGACGCTTGCCGGCGTGTGATTGTCCCAGGTGATTCGCAGCACGAGGTCGCGCAGCGCCTCGCGCTTCTTGCCTGAGAAGATGCGGGCGCGGAAGCGGTAGATGGCCGCGGGGCCTTGGAGCCGCGCGATGACGGCGGTCTTGCCGGCTTTGATCTCGATCCGGTTGCCGACCGCGGCGGTCCGGTCGAGGGTGAGGGGGTATTTCTCGCACGCTTTGAGCGTCTTGCACGCCTGGTCGAAGCGCTTCTTCTCCTCGGCGGTCAGGGGGAGGTGGAACGATTCGACCTGCGTGCCGGGCGGGTAGGTGCGGTAGGTGACGTGGTAGTACATGGCGCCTGGATTCTCGACGACGACCTTGCAGCTCTGCTGGTACGGGATCGGGACGTAGATGTTGGCGCCCCTGGCGCGGAGGCCGACGAGCGGTTCGACGAACGGGTACTTGGCGCCGTAGATGAGCTGCTTGAAGTCGAACGCCAGGACCGGTTTCTCCGCGCCGTCAATGAAGATCTTGAGGGTGCCCTCGGGGTTGGCGGACCAGATCCGGTGGATGACGCCGGGGCCTTTCATGTCGGCGAGGACCTTGCCTTCGGGGTCGTCGCGCAGGAAGTGGCCTCGGTCGTTGTTGGCCCGCCAGGTTTCTTTTTTCAGGCTCGCGCGGTCGAAGCTGGAGAACTGCTTGCAGGTCTCGCCGGGCGCCGGGAGGATGGCGACGCGGCGCAGGTCTGTGAGCTCGTCAATGAAGTCGGTGTAGCGTTTCTGGGTGCCCGGTGCGGCGGCGTCGGCGGCCGCCCACGCCAGCGCGCCGAGCAGCGCGGCGGTCAGCACGGTGTGCCCTCTCATGGTTGTCGCCCCCTGGGTTTTCGAGGAATGGCTCGCGAGGAAGCATAGCGGGCGCGGGTGTGCCGCGTCAAGCCGCGGGCCTTGGCGTGCGGAACGGCGTGTGGCATAATGAAGGCGACGGAGAACTGAGACGCAGGAGGACGAGCAGGTGGCGGTCAGTAAGAACGGGGCCAGTAAGACTACGGACTGTAAGAACTTCGAGCAGAACATGCAGCGGTGCAACTGCACCTACGAGCCGTGCAGCCGGAAGGGCACCTGTTGCGAATGCATCACTTACCATTGGCGACTGGGCGAGCTGCCGGCCTGCTTTTTTTCCAACGACGTGGAGCGCACGTACGACCGTTCGATCGCGGCCTTCGTCCGGAGCGTCAAGAAATAGGCCACCCCACCCGGCCCGTTATCCGTCCTTGCGGATGCACAGGGTGAGGGTGGGCAGCAGCGCCGCGATCGGCACGCCGAGCGGCCGGAGCACGCGCTCCAGGACGCGGTATCCTGCCCGGATGGCGAGCTTGACGAGCCGCCGCCAGCCGGTCTCCTTCTTGATCCAGTAGCAGAAGAAGTCGTTGACGCAGTGCCGGTTGGTGCGCGTCAGGTCCACGGGCCGGCCGCCGGTGGTGCGGATGCGCCGGAGCACCTCGTGATACGACACGCCGATGAAGCCGAGGTCGATCAGCGCTTCGTTCGAGTTTGCTGCGAGCTTCCGGCGCGAGAGCGCTCGAGCGAGCGGCGCGCCCAGCTTGAGGGGCAGCCAGTGGACGAAGGGGAGCCAGCTCGTGTGGCCGTCGAACGGGAAGAACCGGTTGGGCGTGTCGCGGATGAACAGCCGCCCGCCCGTGCGCAGCACGCGCCACATCTGGTTGAGGTAAAAGGCGCGCCGGCGCGGATGGATGTGCTCGATCACGCCGCTGCACGTGACGATGTCGAAGCGCTCGTCCGGGAAGGGCAGCGGCTTATGAAGGTCTATCGTGCTCGCGGTCACGCGGCTCGCCATGCCGAGCTCGGGGATGAGGGCCTGGGCGATCTCGACAAAGCCGGGGTTGATGTCCACCCCGGTTATTCGCGCCTGGGGGAGGATGCGAGCGAGGCTGATCGAGGCGCCGCCGGCACCGCAGCCATAGTCGAGGACCTCGCACGGGCCCGTGTCGGGATCCACGTATCGCGTGATCAGGCGCCGCATTGGGCCGAGCACGTAGTCCGGCTGGCTTTCCTTGTCGATCGTGTTCTTGACGCCGCTGATGCCCTTGTTGCGGGCGATCAGCCGGATAAGCGGCTCGCTGTACGTGGTTTCGAACATCAGGTGGGGGGACATCTTCTTGTCGAACGCGTAGAGGCAGCCGAACAGTTCGACCCGCCTCGCGTGTCCCAGGTCGGTGATGACGATTCGGGGTTGTTCAGCGCTCATGGTCCGGATGCCTGGCCGGTGCGTTGTCAGCATTTCCCACGAAGCATACACGAGCTGTGCGGCGTTCTCCTAGCCCGGATTTCTCACGGACAGACGGCGCGAGGCCAAAAAATAGGGACAGGCACCTATTTTCCCCTCTCTTGCCGCGGTGAATGCCCCCAGCGTCTGCGAGAAAATAGGTGCCTGTCCCTATTTTTCCGGCACGCCGCGGGGTGGTTGACGGCCCTTCGGGCGGGTAGTATCGTGGGCGACAGGACAAGACCGGGACGAATCCACAGGGAGACGGACTCTCATGCGAAGGCTCAGGATCGTTGGCCTGGCTTTCTGCCTCATTGCGCTGACCGGCTGCATCGCCCACGTCGAGATCGCCGGCGAGGTGATGGGCACCACGATGAAGATCGAGGCCGTGTCGCGCTCGCTCTCGAAGGACGAGCTGAACCGGGCGGTGCTCGACGCGATCGAGGCGGCCAAGAAGGTGGACGGCCTGATGAGCACGTGGAGGGACGACAGCGAGATCTCGAAGCTCAACCGGGCCGGGCCGGGCGAGTGGGTGGCGCTGAGCCCCGAGACGTACGAGGTGCTCGTCAAGGCCGTCAACGTGTCGAAGAAGACCGGCGGTGCGTTCGACGTGACCGTGGGCCCGCTGGTGGACCTGTGGGGTTTCGGGGCGAAGTCGCCGGCGGTGGTCACCAAGGCGCCGACCGACGAGCAGGTCGAGGCGGCGAAGGCGGCCGTCGGTTATGAGCACATCCTGGTTGATGCGAACAACCGGCGCGCCGCGCGCGACGCCGCGGGCGTCGAGGTGGATCTCGGGGGCATCGCCAAGGGGTACGCGGTGGACCTGGCGATCGCCGTGCTGAAGGACCGGGGCGTGAAGGACGCGCTCGTCGAGATCGGCGGGGAGACGGCGGCGATCGGCCTGACGGAAAAGGGCGAGCCGTGGCTGATCGGCATCCGTCATCCGAACCGGCCGCCGCCGCGGTTCCTCACGACGGTCGGACTGGAGAACGGCGTGATCGCCACCTCGGGCGATTACTTCAACGTGTACGAGCTCAAGGGCCGGCTCTATTCGCACATCATTGATCCCACGACGGGCAAGCCGATCACGAACAACGTGTGCAGTGTCACGGTGCTCGCCAAGGAGTGCGCGCTGGCCGACGCGCTGGCCACCGGGCTGATGGTCATGGGGCCCGAGGAGGGGATGAAGCTCGTGGAATCCATGCCCGGGGTCGAGGCCATCATCGCCTGGCGCACGGGCAAGGACACGATCGAGGCGAAAGCCAGCCGCGGCGCCCGGCGCTACCGGCTGAGCCCGTAGCGCGGGCGCAACGCGGGGGAACATTCCCGCGGCGCTGTTGTCAAAACGGACGTGACATTACACGGGCCAGGAACACAGTGCAAAGGAACGCTGACCCCAGCGGAGTGAAGGTCTGAGGAGGTCTCAGGAGGTTCGAGATGAAGACGATGCGGATTGTGCTGTTTGCCGTCGTCGCGGCGTGCTGCGCGGGCGCCGCGTTCGGTGACGGGTTCTTGATTGCGCCGCGGCCGGATGTGCCGGTCTACGAGACGTACAACGTCAAGTACCACCGCGTGAACGTGGAGATCAAGGACCAGATCGCGCGCACGACGATTGACCAGGTGTTCGAGAACCCCGGCAAGCGCCCGATCGAGGTGAGCTACATCTTCCCGATCCCGGCCGGGGCGTCCATCTCGTCGTTCAGCATGTTTGTCGGCGACACGGAGCTCAAGGGCACGGTGCTCGACAAGGACGAGGCGCGCAAGATCTACGAGGAGATCGTCCGCCAAAAGAAGGACCCGGCGCTGCTCGAGTACGTCGGCTCTGGGTTGATCAAGACGAGCGTGTTCCCGATCCCGCCCGGCGAATCGCGCACGAACCGCATGGTGTACGAGGAGGTGCTCAAGCGCGACGGCGACCTCGTCGAGTACGTTTATCCGCTGAACACGGAGAAGTTCAGCAAGCAGAACCTCGAGGAGGTGACGGTGAACGTGTCGCTCACGAGCACGGCGCCGATCAAGAACGTGTTCTCGCCGACGCACGACGTGCGGGTCGAGCGGTTCACGGATTTCCGCGCCACGGCGACGTGGACCGAGCGCGGCACGAAGCCGGACATGGACTACAAGCTGTACTACTCGACGTCGGAGCACGAGGTCGGCGCGTCGGTCATCTGCTTCCGGCCCGACGCGGGGAAGCCGGGTTACTTCCTGCTGCTCGCGTCGCCGAAGGCGGAGATTGATGAGAGCACGATCGTGCCGAAGAACGTGATTTGCGTGCTCGACCGCTCGGGCAGCATGAACAGCAGCGGCAAGATTGACCAGGCCAAGGGCGCGCTCGAATTCGTCGTCAACAGCCTGAATCAGGACGACCGGTTCGCGCTGGTGAGCTACAACGATTCGATTGACGTGATGAGCGCCGAGCTCAAGGCCAATACGAAGGAGAACCGCGACGCGGCGCTCGCCTACGTCGAGGAGCTGCGCGCCACGGGCGGGACGAACATCCGCGACGCGCTGCTCGCGGCGCTCAAGCTGGCGCAGACCGGTGATCGGCCAAACATGATCATTTTCCTCACTGACGGGCTGCCGACGGTGGGTGAGCGGAACGTCGAGCGGATCGCCGAGAGCGTCGCGAAGGCGAACGCGGCGAACGCGCGCCTGTTCGTCTTCGGCGTGGGCTACGACGTGAACGCCGTGCTGCTCGACAAGCTCTCGAGCCAGAACCACGGCATCTCGGAGTACGTGCGGCCGAAAGAGGACATCGAGGTCAAGGTGTCGAGCTTCTACGCGAAGGTGCAGAACCCCGTGCTGACCGACGTGGCGCTCGATTTCGGCGGGCTCGCCGTGACCGATGTGTTGCCCACGGTGCTGCCGGACCTGTTCAAGGGCGGGCAGCTCGTCGTGGCGGGCCGGTATCGCGAGCCGATGAAGGCGACGGTCACGATCAAGGGCACGCTGCAGAACAAGGATGCTGCGTTCGGGTACCCGCTGGAGTTCAAGGCCGAGACGGACGCGACGGCGAACAACTTCGTGGCGCGGCTGTGGGCGTCGAAGAAGATCGGGTACCTGATCGACCAGATGCGCGTGCACGGCCGGAGCCAGGAGCTCGTGGACGAGATCGTCCGGCTCAGCAAGGAGTTCGGCATTATCACGGAGTACACGTCGTTCCTCGTCGAGGCTGACGAGGAGATGGCGCCCGGCGCGGCCGTGGACATGGCGCGCGGCCGGTTTTCGCGGGGGCTGGCCGTTGAAGGCGGCGGCTGGGGCGTGGCGCAGGCCGAGAACGCCAAGGCGATGCAGCACGGCAACCAGGTCAATCTCAAGAACGTCTACTACGACGCGAGCGGCAAGCAGGTCCAGTACGACATGGTGCAGAACATCGGGGCCAAGGCGTTTTACCGGCGCAAGGGCTTCTGGGTTGATGCCGCGTTCGACACGGAGACGCAGAAACCGATCGAGGTCGTGCAGTTCAGCACAGAATTTTTCGAGCTGAGCCGCAAGCTCGGCCGCGACAACCAGTACCTGGCCTTCGCCGATAACATCATCGTCAACATCGGCGGCCAGGCCTACCGGATCGTCGCTCCCGAGGAGGGAGATGGCGAGTAGGGTAGGCCCCGGACCATTCTAAGCCGCGGCGCCGGGACGCGTTCTCAGCGCCGCGTGCGGTTCCTCATGCGGCTGCAAGAAAAAGGAGTGGCTAGTGTTCTGGCCAAAGTTCGATGTTTGAAAGGAGCGACAAGTGAGGGGATTCTTGGCGTTACTCCTTGCTGTCGGGATCGTTGCGGGATGTCAGCAAGAAAGGACGAGCGGAACCGCCCCGGCGGATGCCGAAAGGATTCACAGCCTTTTGAGTGACTTGGCGGCAGAAGACGAGACGGTTTGGCGCCAGGCGTATCAGCAAGTAGTGAAGATCGGAAAGCCCGCGGTTCCTTTCCTTGCAGAAGCCTTGGATGACCCCGGGAAGAACGTGCGGTGGCGCGCCACACAGGCACTTGGGGAGATTGGTGGGCCGGAGGTAATCCCGCCGCTTCTCGTGGCGCTTGAGGATAATGATCTGAGTGTCCTGAGTGCCGCAGCTTACCACCTGCAAAAGTGCGGCGGCGGGAACCCTGAAGTCGTTGTTGCTTTGAAAGGAAGGCTGCACGATCCCGATCCTGTAGTAGTTTATTGCATGATACTGGGGATGAGAGACTGCGGAGAGACCGGATATAGGGATGACGATGGTCTCGTGGATGCTCTGTGCAAGCACCTGAAGAGCGCAGACCAGCAACACCGGGAGTATGCCATACTGTCGCTCGGGATCATTGGTAGCCGCCGTGCATGTGTGCCGCTTGTTGAGCTTATTGCGGATACGAAGACCAAATCAAATAACATGCGAAGCCGCGCGGGGCGTGCGCTGGCGGAGATTGGGTCGGATGACGCTGTGCCGTTGCTCTTTGAGCTGGTAAAGGACGACGATCAGGAGAAAGGCATCCGGATTGTGGCAGCCAAGACGCTGGGGAATATTGGGTCACATGACGCTATGCCGTTGTTCCTGGAGTTGTTAGAGGACGAACATCAGGAGGGATACATCTGGCTTGAGGCAGGCAAGGCGCTGGCAAAGTTTGGTGACACGAGCATCAATGAGAGTGTATTGCCGTTGACGAAATCGCGGCATAAATGGCTTCGCAGGGCAGCGGTAGTTGCTTTGGGGTTTCCCGGCAACGTCTCGGCGCTTGAGAGATTGATCGAGATTGCTCGTGACGAGAAGGAAGACCTTTTCGTGAGGGAGCCTGCGCTGATTTCGCTTGGCCAAATTGGCGACGCTAGGGCTGTCGATGTTCTTGGTGGGGTTCTTCTGGCAGAGGACTACTCATTGAGAAGAGCGGCTGCCCGTGCGTTAGGCGAGATCAAGTCGTCAAAAGCCGTGCCGGCCTTGCTCGATGCGCTCAACGATTCCGACGTACGGGTAGTTATGGAGGCGACAAGATCCCTGGCCAAGATTAGCGATAAGAAGGCAGCGCCCGGAATTCTTGAGCTCTTCGACAGAGAGAATGCGCTGGAAGTTGGGGATGCTGCCATAGAAACCGGCAATCTCGCCACGGTGGCCTACCGCGCGTTGCTTGAGTTGATGAAAGATGAAGCCGTGCCGACAAAACTGGAGTATGTTTACAGCCGGGATGAGCTCAAGGCTGCGCGGAAAGCATGGCGTGCTGTGATCAAGAAGTCCGCTTCGGAGTAACAACTGGTACAGCTACGGCAGGGCGTTGAGGAGGCGGTCGAGGTCTTTGGGGGTGTTGTAGAAATGGGGTGAGGCGCGGAGGCGACCGTCGCGGTAGGCGATGACGATTTGCTGCTTGCGCAGCTCGACCTGGATTGGCCTGAGGTCGAGGCCTTCCTTGTAGAACGAGACGATGGGCGACTTTTCCGTGGGTTGCCTCGACGAGAAGATCGTGTAGCCTTTCGATTCGAGCCCGTCGCAGAGGTAATCGCTCAGGGCGAGAGCGCGGGCCTCGATCAGCGGGATGCCGATGTCCAGGAGCATCTCGAGCGAGCCGTGCAGCGCGTGGAGGCCCGCGTTGTTGAGCGATCCGCACTCGAAGCGCCCCGCGTCCGGCTGCAGCGTCGGGTCGTAATCGAGGAAGGCGTTCGGGTTCACGACGCTGAGCCACCCCTTCTCCGTCACCGCAACCTCATCGAGCTTCGCCTCGTCGAGGAAAAAGATTGCGATCCCCTCCGGCGCGAGGAGCCACTTGTGGCCGTCGGCGGCGAGCGCGTGCACGCTGGCGGCCTTCACATCGAGGTCGAGGACGCCGACGCTCTGGATGCCGTCAACGAAGAAAAAGATACCGCGCGTGCGGCAGAGGGCGCCGATGCGCTCGAGGTCGTGGCGAAAGCCGCTGCTGAACTCGACGCTGCTCAGTGCGATGACACGGGTGCGGTCGTCCACGAGCGCCTCGACCAACTCGGGCGGGATGCGGCCGTCCTGCTGCTCCTTCGCCAGGCGCAGCTCGACGCCCTTGAGCTTCAGGTTCTCCCACGGGTAGTAGTTCGCGGGGAACTCGACGTTCGTGGTCACGACGTTGTCGCCGGGTTCAAAGGCGAAACCGTTGGCGATGAAGCTGATGCCCTCCGACGTGTTTTTGGCAAACGCGATCTCTGCCGGCGCGCAGTGGAGCAGCTGCGCGGCAAGCGCGCGCGTCTCGTCCGCCCGCGTGCCCCAGGTCGGCTCCTTGATCTCGCCGTGGAGGTTGGCTTCCTCAGCGTAGCGGCGCAGGCCGTCGGCAGCGGGGTCGCAGATCGGGGCGACGGCGGCGTTGTCGAGGTAGACGTAGCGTTTCGAGACAGAGACCTTGGCGATGTGGTGTGCGAACGCGTCGTCGTCGATGGCGGCATTCATCGCAGCGGCATGGTGTAGAGTTCTTCGAACCGGTCCACGACCGTTTCCCAGTCGTACTCGCGCCTGACGCGCGCGATGCCCTTGTCGCGTTCGGCGCGCACGAGGTCGGGTTGCTCGACGAGGTGGGCGAGCTTTGCAGCGAGGTCGTCAACGTCCGTGCTGCGGAAGGTGTAGCCGCAGTCGCCGAGCGCCTCGCGTGATGCCTCGATGTCGCTTGCGAGCACGCACCGGCCATACGAGAGCGCCTGGAGCAGGGAGTGGGGCAAGCCCTCGATCTCCGACGGCAGGACGTAGAGGTAGGCGTTGCTGAACAGCTCCTCCATTTCCTCGTCGGTGACGAAGCCGGTGAAGAGGACGTCGTCGCCCGCGGTGCGCTGCAGGGCCTCGGCGTAGTCGCGCTCGAACATGGTGCCGCCGGCGACGACGAGCTTCATCGGCGGCCGGACGCGCTTGTAGGCCTCGACGAGATAATGGGCGCCCTTTTCCTGCGTGATGCGGCTGAGGAAGAGGATGTAGCGCTCCGGCTCGAGGCCCCAGCGGCGCGCGTGGTTGAGCGGGCGCGGGGGCTTCATCTCGACGCCGGTCGGCACGTAGTAGGCCGGCCGCGCGTAGGCCTTCTCATAGTAACGCTGGAGTTCCTGCGAGACCGTCGTCGTGACGTGGGCGAAGTGTGCCGAGCAGTACGCGCCGGCGAGGAGCACGCGCTGGGCGAAGCCGCCCCACTTGGCGCGCGACCAGTCGAGGCCGTGCACCGTGGCGACGATGCGCGCGCGGCGCGTGTAGTACGCGAGCGGCGCGAGCAGGCATGGCCCCACGCTGTGGAAGTGCATCACGTCGTACGATCGCCCGAACGAGTCGAAGGCGGCGAGGACCGTGTGAAGGATGTTGTCGAGGTGTTTCGAGTGCACCGTCGGCAGCAGCTTCAAGCGGACGCCTTTGTACGTGCGCAGGTGACCGAGGCGCGCGGGCGTCTCGACGTCGGGCTTGGCCCACTCGTCGCGGATGTAGCTGCGGCAGTACACGGTCAGGTCGTGGCCGCGTGCGGCGAGGCGGGTGGCGACCTGCTCCGAAAAGTTTTCGGCGCCGCCGAGCGAGCCGGGAAAGCCCCGGATGCCCAGCATGACGATACGGAGGGGGCGTGCCACGTCAGCCCTCCTGGCGCAGGGTCTCGAGGAACCAGTAGGCGAGGCAGTGGCAGACGACGCAGTGCGCGTCCTCGACCTTGCCGTACTCGCCGTTCTCGACGTAGATGGCCGTCTGCGCGAGCTCGCGCAGCGTGCCGCCCTTGAAGCCGCAGAGGCCGATCGTCACCCCGCCGTTGTCGTTGGCGTGGCGGATGGCGCGGAGGACGTTTTCAGAATTGCCGCTCGCGCTGATGCCGATGACGACGTCGCCGGGCTCGAAGAACGCCTTGAGCGGCACGACGAAAATGTCGGCGTAGTCGATGTCGTTCGACACGGCCATCATGAGGGGGACGTTGTCGCTGAGGTTCACGGCGCGCGCGCTCTTCCTGCCGATGGTGGTGGGCATCTTGACGAGGTCGTTGACCATGTGTGCGGCCGTGGCCGAGCTGCCGCCGTTGCCGCAGAGGAACACGCGGCGGTCGTCGGCGTACGCGGTGCGGATCGCGTCGAGTGCGGCCGCGATCGCCTCGCGGTCGAGGTGCGAGATGAGCCGCGCGGTGTCGTCGAGGTAGGTGTCGAGGAACGTCATGGAACCCTCCTGTTATGTTCTGAGGATGATGGACGTGACCGCGGTGTGCAGGTCCGTCGTGATGAAGTCCGGGATCGCGTGATCGCCGGCGTGCAGTTTCGTGGGGGGGAGCTCGCGCGCGATGAGAATCGTGCGGCAGCCGGCCGCGTTGCCGGCGGCGATGTCGGTCAGCGTGTCGCCGACGAACCACGCTCGCTCGGGACTGAACGCGTATTTCTCGACGAGGGCGTCGATCATTCCCGTTTTGGGCTTGCGGCACGCGCAGTTGTCGTCGGGCGTATGCGTGCAGTAGTTCACGCTCTCGATCAGGCCTTGCGCCTGTTCGATGCGTGCGAGCATGGTGCGCGTGATTTCGTCGAGCTGTTGCTGCGTCATCAGGCCGCGGCCGACGGCCGACTGGTTCGAGACGATATGAACCTGGTAGCCGCGCTGGGTGAGCAGGCGGATGGCGCGCCGGGCGCCGTGGATGAGCCTGAACTGCTCGACGCGCCGCACGTAGTCGGGGCGGTCGTGGTTGATCACGCCGTCCCGGTCGAGCAGGACGACCTTGTCGCCTTCGTGGTCCTGGACGCGCGGGAGCGGCGGCATCACGGGGCCTCCTGCTCGTCGAGTTCGCGGCGGGCGATGTAGGCTTCGAACGCGGCGAGGCGCTCGGGTGTGCCGATGTCGTAGTAGCGCGTGGCGGTCGGGTAGGCGCCGAGCCGCCGCTGCGCGATGAGCTTCGGGAACACTTCCTGCTCGAGCGAGACCGCCCGGCCCGCGGGGACCATATCGAGAATCGTCTTCTTGAATATTTGCACACCAGCGTCCACGTATCCGCCCTCGTCGTGGGCGTGCTTGCTGTAGCCGGCCACGAGCTCGCCGTCACCAAGTTGAACGTTGCCGGGGGCGACCGGCTCGCTATTATCATAGACGACGAGGAGGCCGTCGAGTTCACTCCGGCGTTCGTTCCACCGGGCCTCGAGTGCGCGGTAGTCGAGCGGCAGGTAGGTATCGCCGTTGAGGACGAAGAACTCGTCGTGCACACCGGCCGCGGCGTGCTTGATCGCGCCGCCGGTGCCGAGGAGCTCGGGCTCGACGACGTACCGGATACGGCAGCCGTAGCGCGCGCCGTCGCCGACGGCGGCGACGATCTGCTCGGCGAGATGTCCGACGAGAAGGAGCACGTCCCGGACGCCGTTGGCGACGAGCATCTTGAGCAGATAGTGCAGGAAGGAATGCTCACCCACGGGCATGAGGGGCTTGGGGATGGTCTGGCTCACGGGGCGAAGCCGCGTGCCGAGTCCGCCGGCCAGGATCAATGCCTGCCGCATCACGTCCGTCGTGCTTTCCGTTTCGCTGTGCCGGGTTTCGCGTCGAGGCCGGCGATGACGGCGCGCGCCGCCACGCGCACGGCCTCGTCGCTCGTGAGCTTCGCGCGCCAGCCGAGGGCGGCGAGCCTGGAGACGTTGAAGCGCACCTGGGGGACGTCGCTCTTCCAGCCGCGGGCGCCGCCCGTGTAGCGGCGCTTGACGCGGCGCAGCCCCATCTCCTCGGTGACGATGCGGGCGATGGCGTTGACGCTCGTCGAGCCGGCGCAGCCGAGGTTGAACACGTTGACCTGCTCGTCGGCGTGGTCGAAGCCAAAGAGCATGCCGTCCACGCACTCCTTGATGTAGAGGTAGGGCTTTCGCTGCTTGCCGTCGCCGAGGATCCGGAGCTGCGTCGGGTCCTGCTTGAGGCGGGTGACGAAGTCGTAGACGACGCCGTGGGTGGCGTTGTCGCCGACGATGTTGGCGAACCGGTACATCCACGCCTGCATGTCGTAGTTGTGGCAGAACGCGGTGATGAGGCCCTCGCAGGCGAGCTTGCTGGCGCCGTAGAACGAGATCGGATGGAGGGGCCCGTAATTCTCGGTGATCCGGCGCGTGCCCGTGTCGCCGAAAATCGCCGAGCTCGACGCGAAGATGATTTCCTTGATGCCGCGCAGGCGCATGGCTTCGAGGACGTTGTAGGTGGCGAGCGTGCCCTGCTTGAGGTCCCAGTCCGTGTAGCGTTCGCCGTAGCCGATGTCGGAGTTAGCGGCCATGTGCACCACGACGTCGGCGCCGGCGAGCGCACGCTTGAGCCGGGGGAAGTCGAGCAGGTCGGCCTTGATGAACGTGAACCGCGGGCTTTTGAGGAAGGGGGCGAGGTGCTCCTTACGCCCGAGGCTCAGGTTGTCGTACACGGTGACCTTGCCGCCGCGCTTCATGAGGCGCTCGACGAGGTTGCTGCCGACGAACCCGGCGCCGCCGGTGACGAAGTAGTGCTTGCGCTTTTTCACCGTTTCACCGCTGCCTCGCTTCTCCTTCGTTGCAGGCGCCGGGGGGCGGCCTATTCATGGCCCATGCTAGCGGCGGGGCCTGAAACGAGTCAAACCGTTTCGCCGCCGGTCGGCGTCACGCGCTCACAGATGAGGATCCAGCCCAACGCCCGCCGCGTTGGGAGCGTGCGGCACGCGCGGGCGTCCCGCTCGTCGAGCGTATGGAACAGCGTCGAACCTCGTCGGATAAGGAACCGCAGCAGGAAGGTATGCAACTGCTTGAACCAGGCCCCGTTATTCTCGACGCGCGTGACGCGCAGGCCGATCCGGCCCAGTTCCCGGACGAACGGATCGAGGCGCCAGAAATGCAGATGGGGCGCGTGGCGGCTCCGTGTCTGCACCTGGTCCTCGCGGCTGGTCAGGACCGTCCGGCGCAGCGCGGCGCGAATCCGGCGGCCGACGGCCGTGTGAATCAGGAACTTGCGCGTGCGCTCCTCCCAGGTGGTCCCGTTGGGGATCGTCACGATGAGGATGCCTTCGGGCTTGAGCGCCCGGCGCAGGTCGGCGAGCAGCACAAAGGGCTCGGGGACGTGCTCGATGACCTCCGAGGCGACGATCACGTCGAAGGGCCGGTCGAGGTCGAGGTCTTCGGCGCGCGTCGTGATGAAGCTGACGCGGTCGGGGAACGGGTTGTTGGCGTTCGCGATGCGGATGGATTCCTCGTCGAGATCCGCGCCGACGACCTCGTGTCCGAGGCTGCCGAGCGGCAGGCTGATGTTGCCGCAGCCGCAGCCGACGTCGAGGATGCGCAGGCGCTGGGCGCCGCGGTCTTGCTTGTGGCGCTCGACGGCCTCGACGATGATGTCGAGCCGCAGCAGTCCCGACGGTTCACGCCCGTAGTCGGTGTAGCGGTGGTACGGTTGTGTGGCTCGCACTGGGGCCTCTGTATGTCCTGGGTGCCGTGGCCGGCGCGGGCGGTGGGCCGCGCCGCGTCAGCGTTTCCGCCTCCAGGTCTGGGTTGCATGTTCGAAGATCGCCATGAGCCGCTCGTAGACGAGGGCGGGGCTGTAGTCCGCCTCGACGAGACGCCGGCCTGCCTGCCCCATCCGGCGCGCGCGGTCCTGGTCGGCGGCCAGGGCGTCGAGCTTGGCGGCCATGTCGGTGGGGTTTCCGGGTTCAAACAGCAGTCCGTTTTCCTTGTCGTGCACGACCACGTTGATCCCCTCGACGTCGGCGCCGATGACGGGTTTGCCGCAGGCAAAGCTCTCGAGCAGCACATTGGGCAAGTTGTCGAGCCACCGTGAGGGGGCCAGTGTTGCGCGGCACCGGCGGACAAGGCGCCAGAGCTCGTCGCCGTAGCGGAGGCCGAGGAACTCGACCGGCGCGCCTGTGCCGCGGGCGGCCTGCGCCATGCATTCCTTCGCGTAGGGGCTCGAGGTGTCGCCCAGAATGAGGAGCCGGTTGTTCGTTGATTTCATCAACTGCGCCGCGCGCGGGATCAGGTCTACGCCCTTCTCGGGCGAGATCCGCCCGAAGAACAGGAAGGACCCGTCGTCTTCGGCGCCCACCTCGACCTGTGATGCGTCAATCGGCGTCGGCAGCACGTGGAGCCGGTCGCGGGGGAACCCTCGCTTCGACAGCAGCTCGCGCATGAACGGCGTGAGACATGCAAACGAATCGACCCGGTGATACACGCGAATTGCGTCCTGAAAAAACATGGCTGCGGCACGGATGGCCGACGCGCCCAGCGAGCCGCCCACACAGCGGTGCGCGATCCCGTGCCAGTACTTGCCGGGGAGACAGTCGAGACAGCGGTCCTTGCCCGGCCGGTTGAGCTTGGCGTTGGGGCAGACGAGATGGTAGTCCACAATCACGTGGACGACGGGGACACCCTCAAGATGGGCCCCGTCAACAATGCTTGGCGAGATGTAGTTCGAGACGTTCATCATGCAGACGAGGTCAATTCGCTCGCGGCGGATAACCTCACGGAGGCGGGCCTTTGCCTCCGGCCAGTAGAACGCTGCGAGGATCATCCGCGGCACGATGGCCGGGCGCAGCCGGAACTGTTCGAACTGGACAGCGTCCTCGCCCGCGGGCGGCTCCATGAAATAATGGGCATAGGGGGTCGGCTGGTTCCGCGCGAACCGGAGCGAGAGCGGCACGACGGTGTGGTCGTGAGCTTCCAGAATTCCCTTGAGGTTGAACAGGAGACGCTCCGCGCCCCCTTTCATGAAGTAGTACTTGTTGACGAACAAGACTCTCATGGCTTGCTCCCGACCGGGCGTCCCCGCGTCGAGCAGGGACGGCCGGCGCTCGACGGGACGGGCAACACACACCGGCGACTGTATATCAAAGCGGCCACGGCCCTGCAAGAAGCCACGCACGGGTCGGACAGCCTTCTTGGTGTCTCGCGCGACGCGTCCGGCACTGCACACCCTCACGCCAGGATCCGCACGGTGAGCTGCAGCGCGGCGTTCGCTACGACGGCCGCGGCGAGGTCGTCGGCGACGATGCCCAACCCGCCGGGCAGCCGTTGGAGGCAGCGGATGGGCGGGGGCTTGAGGATATCGAGAGCCCGGTTGAGCCCGAAGCCGAGCGCCCACCAGTACCAGGCGAGCCCGGCCGGGAGGAGGAAGAAGGTGATCGGGATACTCACGAACTCGTCGAGGACGATCTCGGGCGGGTCGGGGCGGTCGAACACCGTGCGGGCGCGTCCTGTGATGAGCACGGCTGCGGCCACGATTGCTAGCAGGATTGCCCCTTCGACCGCAGGGTGAAGGTTTGGTACCCGAAGCGCCAGCGCCAGCGGCACGCCGAGCAGCGCGCCAAGGGTGCCGGGCGCGATCGGGACGCGGCCGGCACCGAAGAGCGTCGCCAGCAGAACGGGCAGCGGTCGTGTCGGCCGGTGGCGCTGCGTCCCGTTGCCGGACGTGGTCTCTTTCGCCGAGGGCATTGACGCGTGCAGCGCTCATCTCCTTGTGTCGGTGCATTGGGACACGGTCCCGCGGGCCCAGTGCGGAGAGCGTTCCCGGTGCCGTCAGGCCGATGCTGCGCCGGCCTGGCCGGACGGCCTGCGGGCTCGTCCCCCGTTCGGTCTGATGTAGAGGCTCACCACCGGCTCGGCGCCGGCGAGCACCAGCGCCCGAGCAATCCAAGAGGCCGCCCAAGGGCAACGGGCCAGCAGCCGCTTGACGCGCACAGCCTCCACGGGCTGCTCGTCGCGTATTGAGAGGCGCACGAGACGCTCGAACAAGGCGCGCGCGGCGACGCCGCTTCGCCGGAGCGAGCGGGTGAGGCTCCGGCGCAGCACCACGTTGAGGTCGCCGAGGACGGAGCGGATGATTGGGTACACGTGCCCGCATGAGGCACAGGTCAGAACGCCTTCATGGATTCGCCGGTCGTGACTTGTCTGGCACACGTGTACCGTCGCCGGCCGGGCCGCAAGCGTCCCCCGGCACGCAGGGCACACGACGAAATCAGCAAGCCATTCTCTCATTGTTTACGTCGCTGCCGGATCCGCGGATGCGGTGTGTGGCCCATTGCGCAGCACACAACAGACGTTTCCCTGGAGGAAGCGGAGCCCCAGCGCGTTGATCACCGAGTCGTAGGCGAGCGCCAGGAGCCTGAGTGGTCCGAACCGGCGCAGGTAGGCCTGGATGGACGATGAATGGGCGATGCTGACGACGCTGAGGCCGCGTCGTTCGAAGGTCCGCAGCAGGGCGCGGATGCTCTTGTAGCCGTAGTGGGTTTCCCACACCTGCTTGGAGCCGGCGAACCAGGACTTCGCAAGGCGGTGGAAGGCCGTTCCCGTGCGCTTGGCAACAACGAACTCGGGGGCCGCCGGGTTGGGTACCGTGGCGATGAGGATCCCTCCGGGGGCGAGCACGCGCTGGATTTCGATCGCGGCTTTTTCCAGGTCTTTCACATGTTCGAGCACGTATGTGGAGAAGGCGATCGGGTATGAGGCCGAGGGCACTTCCGGCATTTCTTCGATGGAACGGTGCCAGGCCTGCCCGGCGTTGGGGTGGACGACGGCGCAGTCGCTGATATCAACGCGGTCGCAAATGAAGTTGTCTGCACCGCGCGCCAGCAGCTCATCCTCGACGACCGTGCTCATACCGGCCCCCAGGTTCAGCAGGCGCACGGGCGGGGTTCCCGGGGGCGCCGCCGCGCGAACGGCGGACGCGAGCGATTCGATAAGACGCCGCTTTGCTATGTTCAACATTGGGCGCGGCCTGCTTGACGGACCGCTCGGGGCAGTTGTGTTCAAGGCACCCTCCCTCGATGCAATATCCAGGCCATGCGCCGCTCGGTCTGCCACAGGGCGGTTTCAGCCGCTCCGAACCGGTGCCCGCATGTCGCCGGGGAGACGTCGGTTCACCGGTTAGCCTTTCAGACCGTTCTCGACGGTTTCGATCTCTGCCTGGGCCATCCGGTTCCTCGCAATGCGGGGGGCCGCCATCGTGGCGCCCAGCAGGTACCAGACATTCTGGTGGAACTCGACGCTCACCACGAAGTTGAGCGCCATGACTGCTGCCAGGGAGAAACCAAGCGCGGCCATTGCCCGCAGCTCGGGATCAGCCTGAACGAGCCGGTCGCGAGTCACCCGGAGGGCTTTTCTCAGCAGAGCGACGACCAGGAAGATATAGAGGAACAGGCCGATGAGCCCGAGATACGACAACAGGAAGACGTACCCCTCATGCGGGGATGTCCTGCACTTGAACAACGCCCCCCCTCCCGTGGAGCCGAAGCCGAAGCCGGTGATCGGCTGCATCCTCCAGTACTCCAGGTACGTATCGCTGGCGTACATCCGCGCCGCGACGGAGGGGTCGTTCCCTTCAAGGATCGGCTGGATTCGTTCCAGAATCTGCGGCAACGCTATGAGGACAATGATCCCGGTGAGAACTCCAAACGGGACAAGCCAGCGCCGCCGGGCAAAGAAGAGGAACGCCACCGTGCCTACAATGAAGTAGCCCCACGCGACCCGGCTCATGGTAATCACGATGGTTACAATCGTCATGGCAAGGAAGCCCAGGATGACGAGGCGCCACACCGGCCTCGGTCGCCACGAGATAAGCATCATCATCAACACGCAGAAGAACAGCGCGCACTCTCGTCCGAAGGTGTTTGGATGCCCCGCGAGACCGGAAGCCCGGAACATGAGGCCGCCGGTGCCCGTGTGCCATTGCGAGGTAAAGATCCTCCGGTCGCCGAGCGCTTCGTCGGTGGGGAAGGAGGTCCCCAGCCCGAGGCCCTGGGCAAAACCGAGGAGGACGCTCAGGCCGGTCACCACTGCAAACATGATGAAGAACAGTCGCTTGTTCTGGTCATTGATGGTGAGGAACACAAGCGCGTAGAAGATGAAAGCCATCACCCAGGTCAGGTACCTGTTGAGGCCATAGATGGGATAATCGCTCCAGAAGATCGAGGCGGCCGTCCACATCAGCAGCAGGTACACGGGCCAGCGCACTGGCACGCTGCGGAACAGTCGACGCGGCATCAGCGAGAACTTGGCCGGCAACTGGCTCAGCACGGCGGCGAAGAAGATTCCCTTGATGCCCACGCCGAGCAGGTGGACCCTCAGCACCCATTTCGCCATCTGGTTGAATTCTTGCGTGATGAGCCAGAGGAACAGGAGGTACTCGGTCCTCATGCCGAAGATCACAACGAGCAGGAACAGCCCGCCGATGAACGTGAGCATCACGATCCGGTCGGCGATCGCCAGGACGCTCAGCACAATCCAGAGCGGCACGGCAAGAGCGAGGAAGATCAACGCCTGGCGCTGCTTCTGGCTCAGGCGGATATGCGCCGGCGCCGAGGTGATCAGCGGCGGCAGCTCAGGTATGGCTTCCTGATTCTCAGTGACCATTCATTGCGTCTCTGGACACTTGACCTGCTTCCCCGGCCGGCCCCCCTGGGTGACGGGAGCGCCCGCCTGCTTTCAGGAACGAGGTCCCTGCCGGCGGGGTTCCCGCATCCAGGCGATTCAGCGACCTCTCCCGAATACCCTGACCATACTACACACGGATTCCCGTATTCTCAAGTATCGGCTGATCGGGGGCCGGGCTTAGCGTCTGCTGGGCGGGGCTGCTCGGCCTTGAGCGCACGCGCCAGCAGCTCGCTCACGGCGGCCTGGGGCGGCTTGCCCAGATGGAGGATTTCGTGGACCTGTCGGCTGATGGGCACTTCGACGCCTGTGCGCTGGGCGAGCTGCACGACGGCGGTGGAAGTGCGCACGCCCTCGGCCACCATCGGCGTGCCGCTGGTGATGCGCTCGAGGGTTTCGCCCCGGCCGATCCGGAACCCGAGCGTGCGGTTGCGGCTCAGCTCGCTCGTGCAGGTCAACACCAGGTCGCCCAGGCCCGAGAGCCCCGAGAGCGTGAGCGGGTCGGCGCCCAGGCGCTCGCCGAGGCGCATCATCTCGGCCAGGCCGCGGGTGATGAGGGCGGCCCGGGCGTTGTGGCCCAGGCCGAGGCCGTCGGCGATGCCCGTGGCGATGGCGATGACGTTCTTGACCGCGCCGCCGAGCTGCACGCCGGTCACGTCGCTCGAGAGGTACACGCGGAACACCGGCGTGGCGAGCGCGTTTTGGAGCGTGCGGCCGACGGCCTCGTCGCGTGCGGCGACGGTGACTGCGGTGGGCAGCCCGCGCGCGACCTCGACGGCGAAGCTCGGCCCCGAGAGCACGGCGAGACGCCCTGATATGCCGTTGCCGAGGACGTCGGCCAGCACCTGGGCCGGGAGCCTGGCCGTCTCGCTCTCGATGCCCTTGGTGGCGCTCACGAGCAGCGCGTGCTCGGGCACGTAGCCTGCGCACGACGAGGCGACGGCCCGCAGGACGTGGGAGGGGGTGACGAAGCACACAATGGCGGCGCCGGGGAGCACGTCGCCGAATACCGTGTGGCACGAGACGGTGTCGGCGAGCCGGACGTCCGGCAGGTACACGGGGTTCGTGCGCGTGCGCTTCAGGGCGTCGCACACGTGCTGCTCGTAGGCCCAGAGGCGGACATCCAGCCCCTGGTCGCCGAGCAGCTTGGCAAGCCCGGTGCCCCAGGAGCCGGCGCCGATAATGGCGACGGGGCCGGGTGGCTTCGTCATGGGTGACCTCCCTTGCCGGTCGGCGCCCTAGCCGACGAGGCTGTGGCCGTCCACGTCCGCCGGTGTATCGCAGCCGGCGAGCCTGAGGATGGTGGGCATCACGTCGCGCACGGTGGGCTTGTCCGTCGCGGTGACCTCGGCGCCGCGCACCAGCAGGAACGCGTCGTCCTGGGTATGCATGCCGCTGAAGAGGCCCTTCTCGGCGAAGGTCTGACGCTTGATCGAGCCCTTGAGGTCCCAGCCCCAGTTCGGGACCAGGACGAGGTCGGGGCCGTGCTCGGCGAGCGGGCCGGAGAAGATCTCGTCGCGGCGGTACACGTTTCGGATCATCGTCTTGCCGGTCTCGGGGTCCGCGAGGCCGGCGAGCTTGGCGGCCAACTCGTCGGCGAGCGCGGGGACGTCGGCGGGCGCGACGCATCCTTTCGGGAACCGGCCCTTCACGTTGAGGTAGATGCGCGACGGGTCGAGGCAGAAGGCGCGGCTGCCCTCGGCGATGTCGCCCAGGTTTGCCGGCGGGTTCACGGCGAAGTTGAGGTAGCCGTTCTGGCGCAGCCAGTGGTTGAGGAAGACTTCTTTGTTGATGCCGGTGAAGCCGTGGTCGGACATCATCAGCAGGGGCGTGTCGGCGTCGAGCCGCTCGACGATGGTGCCGATCAACGCGTCCACGGCGCGGTAGTAGTCGAGGAAGGCGCCGTGGTGGGGGTGCGCGTCGTTCTCGTAGGCGTCCCAGAGGAAGTGCTGGAGGCGGTCGGTGCCGGTGACGACGCCCATGAAGAAGTCCCAGCCGCCTTCGTCGTAGAGCTCGAGGATGGCCCGCTGGCGCACGCGCAGGGTGTTGAAGAGTTCCTCGATGAAGGCGGCCATGTCCTCGCGCGCCTTGGCCGAGTCCACGTCGATGCGGTAGCCCATCGCCTGGAGCCGGGGCACGAGCTCGGGCGGGTAGACGGCCTTGGCGAGGTGGATGGCCACGAAGCCGGCGATCAGAATGCCGTCGAGTTTCCTGGCGGGGTACGTCGAGGGCTGGTTGATGATAACGCTTCGCTTGCCCGCGGCGCCGAGCACGTCCCAGAGCACGTTGGTCCGCACGCCGGCGAAGTTGGGGAAGATCATGTCGTAGGTGCCCGGCTGGAGGTCGGTGAAGCCGAACACGCCGTGCTTGGCGGGGTTGCGGCCCGTCATCGTCGAGGTCCATGCGACCGAGGAGATCTCCGGGATGGACGAGTCCATCTGCATGAGGCGGCCGTCCTGGATGAGGGCGGCCGTGGTTGGCATGACGCCGCGGCCGGCGAGATCCCGGAGCAGCGTGTAGGGGGTGCCGTCGAGGCCGAGCATCACGATCTTGCGTCCGGCCCGCTTCTTTGCCCGCTTCCCGAACAGCGCCATGGCAGATGTCCTTCAGGAGGCCACACGTCGCACAGATTTCACAGGTTTTCTCGACGAGGCTGCACGCCTCGCCGAGAGCGGAATCGGTGTCGATCCGTGAAATCTGTGGCTGTTCGCTCTACAAATACCCGAGGTCGGCGAGGCGCTTCTTGATCTTTTCCTCTTCCTCGGGCGAGTAGCCGGTGTCGGTCGGCTCGGTCGCCTCGCCGCTCTTTGGGATGTAGCCGAGCTCTTCGAGCTTGGCGAGCTCCGCCTCGACGCACTCCTCGACGCTCATCGTGGTGGTGTCGAGGACGAGCTCGGGGTTGAGCGGCTCTTCGTACGGCTGGTGCCAGCCGGCGATGTCGTTGATCTTGCCTTCCTCGCCCTTCTTGTAGAGGCCCTTGGGGTCGCGCCGCTTGCACTCCTCGAGCGTGCACTTGACGTACACCTCGACGAAGTTGTCGATCATGCTGCGCGCGCGGTCGCGGAACCGGCGCAGGTTCGAGACGGCCGCGATGCTGGCGGCCACGCCGTTGCGCGCCAGGATGCTGCCGAAGAAGGCGAGCCGCTTGGTGTTCTCGTCGCGCGCCTCGGGGGTAAATCCCAGGTTCGGGCTGATGTTGGCGCGGACCTCGTCGGCGTCGAAGTCCTCGATCTTGATGCCGCGCTCGCGCAGGCGGCGCACCACTTCTTTGCCGATGGTGGACTTGCCGGAGGCGGCGACGCCCGTGTGCCAGATGACAAAACCGTGTTCCATGGCTCCTATTCCCTCGATCGCTGTGTCGCGGTTTCCGTTGTTCCGTTACTCGACGAACGGGCTTGGGTCGGCGTTGATGACGTCGAAGACCTCGGCCCGCATGATCTCTTTCGGCGGCGGCGTGTGTTCGGTGATCATCTTGCGGATGACGGTGCCCGAGAAGTTGATGTGCGCGTCGTCGGGCGTGGAGATCGTGCGGTCGCTCTCGATCTGGCCCGAGGTGGTGTCGTAGAAGAAGTCGCCGCGGATGCTGATGGGCTGGATGTCGATGTCGGGGTAGTCGGCGAAGATGTTGATCGCGGCCTCGGGATGGTAGTAGCTGCCCACGCCGGCGTGGTCGCGGCCGATGATGATGTGGGTGCAGCCGTAGTTCTTGCGCATGATGGCGTGCATGATGGCTTCCTTCGGCCCGGCATAGCGCATCTCGAGCGGCAGGATGGTCAGCACGACGTGCGCGGCGTTGAAGTAGGCTTCGATCAGCTTCTCGTAGGCGCCGATGATGAGGTGGTCCTTGAAGTCGCCCTTTTTCTTGCGGCCGATCACCGGCTGGATCATCAGCCCGTCGACGAGGCGCAGGACGGTCTTCTGCAGGTCCTCGTGGCCGCGATGGGGCACGTTGCGCGTCTGGAACGCGCACACGGTCTCCCAGCCCTTTTCCTTGAAGAGCACGCGTGTCTCCTTGGGCCAGAGCTTGTAGGTCTCGAACGGGCTGGGCAGGAGCTTGAGCATCGAGATCGGCCCGGCGACGAGCGTGTCTTTCATCGCCATGGTGCGCGCGACGCCCGGGTGCTTCTCGTCGGTCGTGGCGTACACCTTTTCGGCGAACTCGGCCTTGTCGTAGCCGAACTTCTCCTCGACGGTGAGGATCGCGTAGACCTCGCCCGCCTCGTCGGTGACGGCGACCTCGCCATCGAGGCGCTTGGCGGTCTCGGCGTCCACGTCGAGCACGATCGGGATCGTCCACGGCGTGTCGTCGGCCAGGCGGCCGCGCGCGAGCACGCTTGTGGTGTCGCGCTCGCCCATGAAGCCCTCGATCGGGCTGTAGGTGCCGCGCGCGATGTTTTCCATGTCGGTGAGGACGCCGGGACTCACGGCGATTGTGTCGAGGCCCTCGGCCTTCGATGCGGCTGCGGCGATCTTGCTCTCATCGAGCAAGCGGTTGACGAGCTTGCCCCCATGCGGCTGAATCATCTGTCGTGTCCTCCATTGTCCGTCGCGGTATTTCACACGTTGCCGGTGCCCTGCGAGACGACGGCCCGGCCGCGATGAAAGGCAGGCGAGGGCCGTCCCAGGACCCGGAAAGCCGACACCATGCCTCACTTGGCCGGCAAAGTCAAGGGACGTGACGGACTGTGCGCCGTTTGTGGTCCTGCGACAGGGAACGACGATAGCTCGCAGAGGGGCAGAGAACGAAGAGAAAAACGAGAAACGGCTACTTCGTGAGCGGGCGGCCTTCCATGTCGGCCGGGACGGGCACGCCGAGCAGGTCGAGCATCGTCGGCGCGCCGTCAATGAGGTTCGCGGTGTCGTCGCGGACGCCGCCGGCGACGCCCGGCTGCACGAGGATGTACATGCCGTGCTGGGCGTGCATCGCGTCGTCGGGGCCGATCTCGGTGTCGAACGACCAGATCGAGTCGTGGCCGACGTCCTCGGTGGCGCGCCAGTAGAGGTCGTCGAAATAGACGATGAGGTCGGGCGCCTGCCGGATGTTTTCGAGGGAGTAGATCTCGTTGGGCTTGAAGCACTGCGTGTTGAGCGGGCGGCCCTTCTCGTCGGGAATCGCCTTGAGCAGGGCGATCAGCTCGTCGCGGGTCCGCTCGTAGTCTTCGGGCTCGACGGCGCCCTCGGCCTCGCGGCCCTTGACGTTGAGGAACACCCGGCTGACGTACCCGCCCCAGCCCCAGGCTTTGGAGTTGGGCCAGTCCACGTCGAGGTTCTTGAGCCGGGTGATTTCTTTGGGCGGCTGCCTGAGGGTGAGCCAGCCTTTCTGCATGAGGAAATCGTTGATGCAGATCGAGCCGTCCATGCGCTGGGCGCCGTGGTCGGAGGCAACGAGGACGGCGGTTTCGTCGTCAATGAGCTCGAGCAGCGTGCCGATTTCCTTGTCGAGATAGACGTAGTAATCGCGGATGGCGTTCTCGAACGGGTTGCCCGGCTCGTAGCGGCGGTGCTTCGGGTCGTGATACTTCCAGAAGCCGTGGTGGATGCGGTCGGGCCCCATCTCGACGAACATGCAGAAGTCCCACTCGCGGGTGGTCATCATGTGGCGCACGAGCTTGAAGCGCTGCTCGGTCATGGCGTAGATGTCGCGCAGGAGGCGCGCCTTGTCCTCGGTGCGGAAGTTTTCGGCGTCGAGCATGTAGTCGCCGACGACGCGCTTGATCTCGTCGGCGACCTCTTTCGGGTAGGTGTAGTCGCACGTCGTGTCGGGCGTGAGGAAGCTCGCGACCATCACGCCGTTGAGTTCTTTTGGTGGGTACGTCTGCGGCACGCCGATGGCGAGGCACTTCTTGCCCGCGGCCGAGAGCACGTCCCAGACGCGGGGCTCCTTGACGGCGCGGTTGTTGGCGATCCAGATGTCGTGGTACGAGTAGCCCTTGCGGTTGCGGAAGCCGTAGAA
>CAZJXV010000009.1:0-32849 GCA_964550015.1 uncultured Verrucomicrobiota bacterium | reverse complement strand
GCGGCAAGTTCGGCGAGCGCTGGGGCCAGATCGGGCGCGCCTACGGCCTCGACGTGGACGAGATCATGCTCGAGTGGGGCACGGGCGTGGACCCGGCGCAGATCGACAAGCGCCTCAACAAGAAGGTCAAGGCGGTTTATATCCAGTTGTGCGAAACCTCGACGGGCGTGGCCACCGACGTCGAGGCGGTCGCCCGGGTCGTCGGCAAGACGGACGCGGTGCTTGTGGTGGACGCGATCAGCGGCCTGCTGTGTGACGAGATGCTGACGGACACGTGGGGCGTGGACATCGCGGTGGCGGGCTCGCAGAAGGGGCTGATGATCCCGCCGGGCCTCGCGTGCGCCGCGGTGAGCGAGAAGGCGTGGGGCCTCGTCGAGAAAGCGACGCTTCCACGCTATTACTTCGACTTCAAGAAGCACCGCAAGTCGGTGGCGAAGAACGATACGCCTTACACGCCGGGCGTCAGCCTGGTTCGCGCGCTGCGCGAAACGCTCGCGCTCGTCAAGGCCGAAGGGCGCGACACGATGCTGGCCAATGCCGCGACGTATGCGCGGGCGATCCGGGCGGGCATGCAGGCGCTCGGTCTCGAGCTGTTCTCGCGCGCGCCGTCGAACGCGGTGACGGCCGTCCGGATGCCCGAGGGCGCCGACGGCGACGAGTTCGTCAAGACGCTGCGCGACAGGTTGGGGGTGACCTTCGCCGGCGGCCAAGAGGCGCTCAAGGGCAAGATATTCCGCATCGCGAGCATGGGGTACCTCAACCAGTTCGACGTGCTGACCGCCGTGGCGGCCGTCGAGCACGCGCTCCGCGCGATGGGCGTGTCGTTCGCGCCCGGCGCTGCGGTCAAGGCGGCGCAGGAACTCCTCGTGGAGTAACCGGCAGTGAAAGTGCTCATCAGCGACAAGTTGGCCGAGCGCGGCAAGCGCGCGCTCGAGGCGCGCGGCCTCGCGTACGACGACCGACCCGGTCTGTCGCCCGACGAGCTCAAGGCGTGTCTCGGCCAGTATGACGGGATCCTCATCCGGAGCGCGACGAAGCTGACCCGCGACGTGCTCGAGCACTCGGGCTCGTTGCGCGTGATCGGGCGTGCGGGCGTCGGCGTGGACAACGTGGACCTGGGCGCGGCGACCGAGCGCGGCATCCTGGTGATGAACACGCCCGGGGGCAACACGGTCTCGACGGCCGAGCATACGTTCTCGCTGTTGCTCGCGGTCTCGCGCAACATCCCCCAGGCGGTCGCCTCGGCGCGCGGCGGCGAATGGGCCAAGGGCAAGTTCGCCGGCACGGAGGTCCGGGGCAAGGTCCTGGGCATCATCGGCCTCGGCCGGATCGGGATGCAGGTCGCGCGCTTCGCCCAGGGTTTCCAGATGACCGTGATCGGCTACGACCCGTTCATCACGCGCGAGAAGGCAGCCGAGCTCGCCGTCGAGCTCGTCGAGCTCGGTGATCTGTTTCGCCGCGCCGACTACATCACCGTGCACACGCCGCTGACCAACGAGACGCGCAACATCATCAACGCCGCCGCGATCGAGACAATGAAGCCCGACGTGCGGATCATCAACTGCGCGCGCGGCGGCATCGTGGACGAAGACGCGCTGGCCGACGCGCTCGAAAGCGGCCGCGTCGCCGGGGCGGCCCTCGACGTGTTCGCCAAGGAGCCGCCCGAGGGGAGCCGGCTGCTCCGGCTCGACAACGTGATCACGACGCCGCACCTGGGGGCCTCGACGGCCGAGGCGCAGGAGCAGGTGGCCGTGGACGTCGCCGAGCAGGTGGCCGACTACCTGCTCGACGGGCGGATCGCCAACGCGGTGAACGTGCCGATGGTGGACGAGCGGGTGCTCGAGAAGCTCCGGCCCTACGTGGCGCTCGCGGAACGCCTCGGCTCGCTCGTGGCGCAGATGACGAAGGGAACCATCCAGGCGATCGAGGTCGAGGCGTGCGGCACCATCGGCGAGTACGACGCCGGTCCCGTCAGCGTCGCGGCGCTCAAGGGGTTCCTCGACACGATCCTCGAGGGCGGCGTCAACATGATCAACGCGCCGATGAAGGCCAAGGAGCGCGGGATCAGGATCGCCGAGAGCACCGGGGGCGATTCCGAGGAGTTCATGAGCCTCGTGCGCGTCCGGGCGAGCGCGGCGAAGGAGAGCGTCTCGGCGGCGGGCGCCGTGTTCGGTAAGAACGACGCGCGCATCGTGCGCATCAACGGCTATCACGTCGACGCGCATCCTGAGGGCTGCCTGCTCGTGATCGTGAACCGGGACGTGCCCGGCGCGATCGGCAAGATCGGGACGACCCTGGGCAACCATCGCGTCAACATCGCCGACATGACGCTCGGCCGCAAGCAGGAAGGCGCCAACGCGATGGTGGTGTTGAACATTGACGGCGAGGTGCCGCCGGCGGCCGTCGAGGAGCTCCGGGCCACCGCGGAGATCGTGGAAGTGACTGTGTGCACACTTTAGCCGTCCCGTGCGGACGGCAGGCAAGAGGGAGGACCATGGCCAACACGGTGCTGGTCGGCGCCCAGTGGGGCGACGAGGGAAAAGGGAAAATCATTGACCTGCTGACCGAGCGGGCGGACTTCGTGGTGCGCTCGCAGGGCGGGGCGAACGCCGGGCACACGGTCGTGGTCGGCGAGGAGGAGTTCATCCTGCACCTGGTGCCTTCGGGCGTTCTGCATCCGGGCAAGCTGTGCATCATCGGCAACGGCGTCGTCCTGGATCCGAAGGTGCTCCTCGAAGAGATCGACACGCTGCGCGGCAAGGGCGTGCATATCGACGGCAACCTGTTCATCAGCGAGACCGCGCATATCGTCATGCCCTACCACATGCTGCTCGACGGGTTGCGCGAGAAGCTCAAGGGCAAGAGCGCCGTCGGCACGACGCTGCGCGGCATCAGCCCGGCCTACATGGACAAGGTGGGCTACACGGGCATCCGCGCGATGGACCTCATCGACGAGGCCGTCTTCCGCGAGAAGGTCGTGAACAGCCTCGTCGAGAAGAACCTCATGCTCACGAAGCTCTACGATCACGAACCGCTCGACGCGGATGAGATCGTGCGAGAGTACAGCGCGTACGCCGCGCGGATTGCGCCGCACGTGGCGAACACGGAAATCATGCTTAACCGCGCCGTGGCCGAGGGCAAGGAGGTCCTGTTCGAAGGCGCGCAGGGCACGCTGCTCGACGTGGACCACGGCACGTACCCGTTCGTCACGGCCTCCTCGACGACGGCGGGCGGCGCGTGCACGGGCAGCGGGGTTGGGCCGACGCGCATCGACGTGGTGATGGGCGTCGCCAAGGCGTACACGACGCGCGTGGGCGGCGGGCCGTTCCCGACCGAGTTCGCGCCCGAGGAGGATTTCGTGGACCGCAAGCAGGACCGGGAGTTCGGCGCCACGACGGGCCGCACGCGGCGCTGCGGGTGGTTCGATGCGGTGATCGTGAGCCATGCCGTGCGCGTCAACGGGCTCAACGCGATCGCGCTGACCAAGCTCGACGTGATGGACGACTGCGAGCGCATCAAGATCTGCGTCGGCTACGACGACGGCGGCCGGCGGCTGACCGACTTCCCGAACGACTCGCGCGTGCTCGCGCGCGTCACCCCGATCTACGAGGAGATGGACGGGTGGGGCGAGCCGACGAAGGACATCCGCGCGGTCGACGAGCTGCCCGCGAACGCGCGCGTGTACGTCGAGCGGCTCGAGCAACTCATGAACACGCCTGTGCAGATCATCTCCGTGGGGATGAAGCGCGCCGAGACGATCTTCGTCGGCGAGCCGGTCGACTGACCGAAGGGTCCGAAGGATGAGGGATCCTTTCGAAAGGTACGGGCTCGATCCCGCCCGGATACCGCGTCACATCGCCGTGGTCATGGACGGCAACGGCCGCTGGGCCGCGCGCAGGCACCTGCCGCGCATCGAGGGGCACCGCAACGCGGGCAAGGCCGTGCGCCAGACGGTGGACGCGTGCTCCGAGCTGGGGGTCGGCTACCTGACGCTGTACACGTTCTCGATTGAGAACTGGTCGCGGCCCAAGCGCGAGGTGGACGCCCTGATGCGCGTGCTGCGGCGCTCGATCAGGGACGAGACGCCGAACATGATGAAGAGGCGGATCCGGTTTCGCGCCATCGGGCGCACAAAGCCGCTGCCGCCCGAGGTGGTCCGCGACATGCGCGAGCTCGAACGCAAGACGGCGCGCAACGACGGGCTCACCATTGTACTCGCGATCAACTACGGCGGCCGGAGCGAGATCGTCGACGCAGCGAGGCGCTGCGCGTTGAGGGTCCGGCGCGGGGAGCTCTCGCCGCGCCAGATCGACGAGACGAGCTTCGCCGACTTCCTCTATACGCGCGGCATCCCCGATCCGGACTTGCTCATCCGCACGAGCGGCGAGCACCGGATCAGCAACTTCCTCGTGTGGCAAACGGCGTATTCGGAACTCTGGATCACGCCCGTGCTGTGGCCCGATTTCCGGCGCAGGCATCTGATCGAGGCGATCAAGGAGTACGGCCGCCGCGAGCGGCGCTTCGGCGGGGTGACGTAAAGGTGATCGCGCAGCGAACGGTCAGCACGCTCCTGCTCGTGACCGTGTTCATCGTCGTTCCGGCGCTGGCGTACACGCCGGGGGGATCGATCGCGCTGCTCGTCGTGATGAACGTGGCGCTCGCGCTGGGCCTGTACGAGTTCTACGAGATCGTCGAGACAAAGGGCGGCACCTCGCTGATGCTCTACGGGATCCTCGCGGGCCTCGTCTATAATACGTTTTCGTTTCTCACGGCACACAGCCCGATCTCGCTGCTCCCGGCGCACTACTTCATGTTCAGCTTCTACGCGGTGATCGTCGTTTTTTTCATGATGCAGCTCGCGCGCCGGGACGGCTCGTCGGCGATCTACAACTTCTCCGGGACGATCGCGGGCATCATTTACGTGGCGTGGTTCTTCGGGTTCGTCGCGCAGATTACCTACTTCGAGGCGTCGGGGCGGCGCTGGTACCTGTACTTCGTGATGACGATGCTGGCGACCAAGGGCTCGGACGTGGCCGCGTACATTGTCGGCTCGCTCGTCGGGCGCACGCCGCTCGCGCCGAAGGTAAGCCCCAAGAAGACCGTCGAGGGCGCCGTGGCCGGGCTGTGTGCGGGGATGCTCGTTGGCCTTGCGTGCGCGTTGTGGCTGCCGCTGCCGAAGCCGCTGCCGGTGTGGGGCGGCCTGCTCGTTGGCGGCCTGCTGAGCCTCGTTGGGCAGTTCGGCGACATCGCGGAATCCGTGCTCAAGCGCGACGCAGGGGTCAAGGACTCGGGCGCGCGGTTGCCGGGCCTGGGCGGGATTCTCGACGTGATAGACAGCATGTTGTTTGCCACGCCGCTCATGTATTTCCTCATGCGGTTTGGCGTGATGTGGGACTGATGGCCGGGAGCGTGATCGCCATAGACGGGCCCGCGGGGTCGGGCAAGAGCACGGTCGCCGTCGAGCTGGCGCGGCGGCTGGGCCGGCTGCACGTGAACACCGGCGCCATGTACCGCGCGTTCACGGTCAAGGTGCTGCGGGCGGGCCTGCCGCTGGAGGACCGCGAGGCGATCGTTCGCCTTCTCGACGAGACGACCGTGGAGCTCCGGCCCGGGGGCGGCGGCGGCGTGCGCGTGCTGCTCGACGGCGAGGACGCCACGGCCGAGGTGGGCACACCCGAGGTGAGCCGCCTCGTCTCGCCCGTGTCGCTCATGCCGGAGGTGCGCGCCTTCATGGTGCGCGAGCAGCAGCGCCTGGCCCGCGACTACGACGTCGTCGCCGAGGGTCGCGACGTGACGACCGTCGTGTATCCGCAGGCGCAGTTCAAATTCTACCTGGATGCGACGGCCGCCGAGCGTGCGCGGCGCCGGCTCGTGGAATTCCGTTCACGCGGCGAGACGGTGACACTGGCGGAGGTCGAACGCGAGCTGGCCGAGCGCGATCACCGCGACTCGACGCGCGAGCACTCGCCGCTGACGCGCGCGGCCGACGCGATCGTCGTCGACACGACGACGATGACGGTCGCCGAAGTCGTCGCTGACATCATGGACCGCATTGAGCGATGAAGCCGCGGTACGGCATCCTGTATGGGTTCAGCCAGATGGTCACCCGTCTCGTGTCCCGCGTTTTCTTCTGGCGCAGCATCGTCGGGCTCGAGCACTGGGTCTCCGGGCCGGCGTTGATTGCCGCGAACCACGCGAGTTTCCTCGACCCGCCGCTGGTCGGGGGCTCGTGCCCGGAGCAGATCGCCTACCTCGCGCGCAAGAGCCTGTTCAGGAACGTGTTCTTCCGCAAGCTGTGCTATGGCCTGGGCGCTATCCCGTTCGAGCGGGGCGCCGCCGATCTCGGCAGCATCAAACGGGTGCTGGCGGCGCTCAGGCAAGGAAAGAAGGTGCTGCTATTCCCGGAGGGGATTCGCACGTTCAACGGCGACGTCCGGGCGCCGATGCCTGGCGTTGGATTTCTCGTGCAGCAGGCGAGGGTGCCGGTGATTCCCGCATATATTCACGGGTCGTATCGCGCGTGGTCGCGCCACCGCGTGCTGCCGGTCCCGGCGAAGGTCGTCGTCGTGTTCGGTCCGGCCATGCGCTTCGAGGCGCCCGGCGACGCGCGGCCGCGCCGCGCAACGCGGGAGACGTACCAGGCGATCGCCGACGAGGTCATGGCCGGCATCGTTGCGCTCCGGCCTGTGGCGCGGGCACGAATGTGACGGCACTGTTGCTTTGCGCTACTCGCTTGAGACGATGCTCAGGACGAGCTTCTCGGCCGTGCCTGCGAGCTCCCGGCTTTCTTCCCGGAGCGTTTGCAGGGCCGCGTCGAGCTTTGTCAGTTCTGCGGACGCCGCACGCTGCCTCGGGTCGTTCAAGTTGAGGAAGCGCTTGACGGCCTTGCCCGCGTCCTCCCATTCGTCTTTGACGTCGCTCAGCGCATCGAGCAGGTCCTCAGTCTCCGCGCTGCGGTCGGTCCGGCGGTCGCGGAGCCCTTCGTGGAAGCCCTCGCCGGCTTCCGTGATGTGTTTCTCGCCGGCGCGCAACAGGTCGAGGACGCGCTTGCGCTCGGCGGGCGCCGAGGTGCGCCGGTAGCGCATCACGTGGAATTCAACGGCCGCCGCCGCCAGCACGAGTTCGTCGGCGTGCTGCAGCGCGTTGTACTCGTCCTTGATGCTCTTGTGCGAGACGTCCCCGGCGGCGTCGAGGACGAGGCGGTACCACTCGGCCTGGATGGAGTCGAAGTACGCGTCGGCCGTGCCGAGCAGTTTCGCAGCGGTCTTGAGGTCCTTTTGCTTGAGCGCGGCGATGAGCTGGTCGATGCCGCCCTGCAGCTCTTGCTCTTTCTTGGTGATT
Source organism: uncultured Verrucomicrobiota bacterium (assembly GCA_964550015.1). Lineage (GTDB taxonomy): Bacteria > Auribacterota > JABMQX01 > JAFGEW01 > JAFGEW01 > CAZJXV01. The sequence goes on along the minus strand of CAZJXV010000009.1, from coordinate 25,508 downwards.
GCCTCGATCGCGCGAACGGTGGCTGCATACCGCTTCCGGCGTGCCTCGTTTTTCTCCACCCGGCCGGTGTTGACCGTCGCCTCGCGGAGGCCGTCTTCCAGTTGTTTGATCTTCTCGCGCAGCGTCCCGAGGTCGTCGAGCCAATGCGCTTCGAGGCGGAGGCAGTAGCGCTCGAGCTGGACGCGCTCCTCGATGAGCAGCTCGAGCAGGTCGTATCCCTTGCCGGCGAACGGCACGTTGAACTCGGCTTGTCGGGAAAGCGCGTCACTTGCGGCGAAGCCGGCGTGCGGCGTCACGCCGGCAAGCACGACGAGCACGAGCATCGCGGCCCATACTGACGGCACACGGTGCGTGGTGCACTGGCGGGTTTCCATCGGCGTCTCTCCATTGCGTCGGGCGGTCTGATGACGGCGCCGGCGTCGCGCGCGTCGAGCGGGTCAGGCCCGGCTACTTGACGCGTTTGTCCAGCGCCACGACTCTTCTCGAGAGGCGGTTGATTTTCCCTTCGAGCGTCGTAATCTGATTGTTGAGTTTCTGAAGTTGCTTGTCGAGCGATTCTTCGTGCTTTTCAACGGCGGCCACGTTCTTTTTCAGGTCGTCGAACGCGGCGCTTACGCGTCGGCCCGCCTGGTCTATCTCCTGCCGGATCCGGCCGAGCTCGTCAAGGATCTTCTCGAGTTGCTTGCCCGCGGCGTCGAAGAGCTGGCCGGTGTCCGCCTTGCTCTTGTAGAGCGTAAGCGTGGCGCTGTAGAGCTGGCCGCACGTCTCGAACGTGACGCGGAACGCCTTGTAGCGCCACGTTTCGCCCTCGGCGATTTCGTACTCGCGGAAGGCAAGGTGCAGCCCCTTGCGCCACATTTTCTGCTCGAACCGGATGAGGCGGCGCCCGGACGAGGTTTCGGCGCCGACGTCGTATACCTCAGGAAGGCGGAACCGCACGACGGGCTCGAACCGCGCGAGCTCCTCGTCATCCACGACCTCGAAAGTGTAGGCGTCCCGGCCCTCGACGAGGCGGACCCTGTCCGGCACGAGCAAGGCGCCCTCGACGAGGATGAAGGTCTTGGTGTCAATGTCGTCCACATAGACGTTTTTAAGGAAGAGTGGGGGAGGCCGGAGTGGATCGTACTTCTCGATGTCGCCGTCGGGCGCGGTGACACTCTCGACGCCCGCCGCGGACGCGGCGCACGCGAGCAAGAGGATCGCAACGAGACTTCTCATGGTTCCCTCCTCGTTTGACACGCGCGTTTCACGGTTGTTTTGACGAGAGGAAACCCCGATTTGTTCACGCCGAAGCGGGACCGGGGCGCTGAGGGCGCGGAGCCGGGTCAGGCGTAGGTCAGGCGTAGGTCAGGTGTAGGAGCGGTAGTCCATGTCCGGAAAGACGTTGTCCTTGCCCTCGAGGTCGGCCAGGAAGGATTCGTCAATCCGGTTGCACTTGAGCTGCCGGTACAGCTTGAGGAACCGCAGCAGGTGGGTTTTGGTGCGCTTGACGGCGTACTCGACGACCGTACCGCCCTTCATGATGAACGCCCAGTCGCTCGACTGGGCGAGCATGAGCTCGCGCGCCGCCTGGTTGAGGGCCCGCTTTCTGAGGCCGTTGACGGGCCCGTTGTTCTCGCGCGCGAGCTCGACCATGCGGATGCCGGCGCGGTGGAGGTGGCGGTAGATCCAGTCGTTGGAGCCTTCGAGCCACACCTCGTTGTAGCCTTTGTATCCCCAGCTCGACATGCTGGGCGTCGAGACCTGGTTTCGCCGGTAGCGCTTGAGGTATTCCGTCGGCGTGATGAGCGAGATGTTGTCCTGGTCGAAGTGGACCTTCCTGAAGAGGAACTCGAGCCATTCCGGGCCCTCGTACCACCAGTGGCCGAAGAGCTCGGCGTCGTAGGGCGCCACGATGATGGGCTTACGGCCCATGAAGCCGTGCAGGTACTCGGCCTGCTTCTCGCGGTTGAACATGAAGTTGCCGGCGTGCGAGGCGGCTTTCTCGCGCGCGGCCGCCGGAACGTACGGCTCTTTGTGGTCGGTCTTGCCGGTGATCCGGTAGTACTTGATGCCCGTCATCTTGCGGATGCCGAGGTGGTGGATGTAGGGGCGCACGTAGTCGAGCTCGAGGTCGAACCCGACGTCGCGGTAGAAGTCGCGGTAGTCGTAGTCGCCCGGATAGCCCTCGCGCGCGCTCCAGACCTGCTTCGAGCTCTCGAGGTCGCGGGCGAAGGCGGCCACGCCGCTCGGGCAGAAGATCGGCGCGAACACGCCGTACTTGGGCCGCGGCGAGGCGTGGAGCACGCCGTGGGCGTCGGTGAAGAAGAACCGGAGGTCGAACTCCTTGAGCACCTCGTCAATGCCGGCCTCGTAGCCGCACTCGGGCAGCCAGATGCCGTTCGGTCGCCGGCCCAGGTAGCGCTCGTGGTGGTGGACGGCGGTGGCGATCTGCGCGCGCACGGCGTTCGTGTTTACGGCCATCAGCGGTAGGTAGCCGTGCGTGGCGCCGCAGGTGATGAGCTCGAGATGGCCCAGATCCTGGAACCGGCGGAACGCCTCCGTCAGGTTGTGGTGGTACTGCTCGACGAAGATCTGGCGCACCCGGGTGAGCTTGTAGTGGTACATCAGCGCCAGCTCGTGGAACGCGGGCTGCCAGCGGGTGCGGTCCACCTCGCGGCCCGCGAGCTCGATGAGCCTGTTGAGGTGGCGGAGGAGCCGGTACTGCAACAGCGGATCCACGAGCATCGCGAGCAGGGTGGGCGAGAGCGACATCGTGAGCCGGAAGTCCACGCCGTCGTTCGTCAGCCGCTCGAACATCTCGAGCAGGGGGACGTACGTCTCGATCACCGCCTCGAAGAACCAGTCCTCCTCGAGGAACTCGTCGTGCTCCGGGTGGCGCACGTACGGTAGGTGCGCGTGCAAGACGATACTCAGGTAGCCGTGCCGGCCCATAAGCTCACATCATACTCCGGCGTTGTTGGCAAGGGGTCCCGCGCGCAAGGGGCTCCTCACGCGTGCTCAAGGGCTCTCTCACGCGAGGTGGTTGTGCGCGACACGACGGGCGTGATGACGCGCTCCTCGGAGCCGTCAGCTGAGGTCGCCACGGTTTCGATCTCCTGCACGCCGTCGGGCAGCATCATGCGCACGGTAAAGGTGCCGTCCGGTCGCAGCTTGACCGGCTGGCCCTGCATGGTGACCGTGGCGTCGGGCTCGGTGGCGCCGTAGACGACGAGCTCGCAATCGAGCGTGAACCAGAACCCGGCGATCTTCTCGGCCTCACCGAGCGGGCTGGCGCCGAAGCTCGACACCGCGCCCGAGGCGCCTTCGGCCCGGAGCCGGCGGTGCAGCTCGCCCACGAGCTCCGCGGAGCTCTGGCCGGGGTCGAGCCCGCCCGAGAGGGCGTACATCTTTTCGAAGTCGATTTCCATCCACTCCTCGTCGAGCACGTCGGACATGCCGTCGCGCGGCGTGGCCGCCACGTTGGAGCGGGCGAGCACGAAGAAGTCGTTGTCGGGGCTGACCCGGCCGATGTCCACGATCCACGTTCTGTTCGGGTTGCCCACGTGGATATACCAGCTCGAGGCGTTGCCGCTCAGTTCGATGTCGAACCATGAGTGCGGGCCGCTCTCGTCGAGGTCGAGGGCCGTCACGTCGTAGACGCGCAGCACGGAGCGGGTCTGCTCCCAGCGGTCGCCAAAGTAGTCGGCCGCCTCGCCGAGTCGCGCGGGCGACACCTCCCAGAAGCTGTGCAGCCACCACGGGTCGCGCGCGAGCAGGACGATGAAGTTCTCGCCGTAGCGCTCGGGCACCTCTTCGACCGGCGGCGCCGGGGCCGGGGCCTCCGGCGTCTCCGGGCCGTGGAACTTGGCGGCCTCGACGCGTTCCTTCACGGTGCGCAACGACCGGGCGAGGGCCTCCGACAGGACGCGCCGGCGCAGGTCGGCGCCCTTCAGGCCCACCGTCTTGGGTGCGGCCTTCTTGGGCGCCGCCTTCTTCGGCGCCGCCGTCTTCGGCGCCGCCGTCGCGGTCCGTCTCGGCGCCGGCTTTTTCGGGGCCTTGCGGCGGGGCCCTGCCTTTTTCGCACTCGGCGTGTTCGCCGACCGGGCCTTGTTGGCGGCAGGCTTATTCTTCGGCTTGTTTACTGGTTTGGCCCTGGCCGCCGCCTTGCGGGCCGGCGCTTGGGCCCTTGTCGTTTTCTTTTTCGCGGCCATAAGGGTCACTCCTTCCGGCGAACCCGGGTCCGGCATCTCTACCCCGTGCTCTTATGGCAAAGGGGGGCGGCGTGTCAACCAGATTCTCGCCGGCGTGAAACGCGTCACGCGCGCGGGGGCCGAGGCGCCCTGGCGGGAAGGCGATCGCAGCCGCGAAGTGGGGATCTAATGTGCATTTCTCACGGCGCGCAGGCCGCGTGAAAAAATAGGGACAGGCACCTATTTTTCTGTGGGTGCTGAACACATTTGATCCACCCTGCCGCAGAAAAATAGGTGCCTGTCCCTATTTTTTCCATTGCGCATTGCTCACCGCTCGGCGTCGGCTCTCTGTGAGAAATGCGGGCTAGGCGGGTGTTGCCTGAGGCGCGCGGTGGCGCGCTTCGCGCGGGTGAGAGTAGAAAAAGTCACGCCGGACGCCCCTCGATACCAGGTAGCGCACCACGTGTTCCGGGGCGGTGAGGGCCCGCACCCTCCATCGCCACTTCTCGTCGGGGAAGTGGTTCTCGTCGAGGGAATCGATCAGCGCCTCGAGGGCGCGGATGTCGGCAGGTTCGAAAGCAGTCTTGAGGATGCGTTCGACGCCGGCGCCGGCGCCGGCCGCCGGCGACCCCGCCGCAGGTTTGCCTGACTCGGGCGACGTTCTGGCCTGTCGCGCAGTGGCATGAAGCTGTTGCTCGACCTCTCCGATCTCGCGTCTCACGACCCGGGCGAGCAGCTCCTCGATCGCGTGCGCGCCGTCGCTGGTTGCCGCGGCCGCGGGCCTGGGGGGTGGTCCGAAGAGCAGGCGGTCGGGCCGCGCCTCCGCCAGCCGCCTCGACTGGGCGCATTTGTGGGCGATCCGGCGGATGGCCACAGCGGCGCGGCTGCCCGGCGCCCGAATCACAACGGGGTCCGCGTTCGCGTGCTCGGCGCCGGGGTCTTCGTACATGAAGCCGAGCCACGTGAGGCGGGCCGACAGGTAGCGGCGGCAGATGATTCGCAGCTTGTCCCCGAGTTCCAGGTCGCATGCCGGGCGGCCGGCGTTGACGATCAGCAAGGGGGCGAAGTTCTCGCAGATCTCCTCGATGACCTGCGCCTCGTCCGGCTCGCGGTGGCCGACATGCCCGATGACGTGCGCGATGGTCGGCGTGCCCTGGCCGTTTCCAGCGCGGCCGAGCTCGGCGATGAGCGCCGCCATCTCCGAGTCCGGCCCGAGCCGGCGGTGGATGGTCCTGTACATCACCGACTTGAGGAACTCGTACGTGCGGAGGACTTCGCTCGGCTCGGACGACACCACGACGATGCCCGCGTTCGCCATCGAGACAAACTCGGCGCCGTGTTCGGTGAACTCCGTGCCGAGGTCGGCCAGCACGAAGTCGGCTTCGAGCGCCGCCAGCGCCCGCATCAGGCGCACCTTCTGCTCTGCGGGGTAGGCGAAGGGCGCGGCGCCGTTGGCGTCGTGGCCGGGGCCGATCACGCCCAGGTTTGGCACCGGCGTGGAATGGACGAGGGCGCCCATGGCGCGACATTCGGCGCGGGCGAACTCCGCGAGCCCTTCGACCTTGCGGAAAAGCCCCATTGCGCCACGCAAGTCGGCGAGACCGAAATCGGCGACGACCGTGCGCCTGCCGAGTTGGGCGAGCGCAACGCCGAGGTTGAGGGCGGCCATGTCGGCGCCCGCGCCGGGGCGGGCGCCAATGACGCCGAGGAGGTGTGTCCGGTTTGAAGCCACGCGGCCAGTCCTTCTCTGTGGGGGCCCTGTGTGCGCGGCGCGCGTCAAGGCCGCACAGAGGCGGACAAGTGCAACAAGCGTGCCAGATCGTGATGCACGGATGACGAGCGGAACGAGGGGGGGGCCCGCGCCTACTCGGCGGAGGGGGCGGCGGGGCCGCGCAGCTTCTTGTCGAGGATGGCGCGTGCCTTGCGCTGGGAGGTCTCGAAGGCCGACTGCAGTTCGCCCAGGATCTTCTTGGCGCTCAGCACCTCGTCGCGCGAGGCCTGGTACTTGGCGTCGAGCTGGTTCATCGCCTGCTCGACGCGCCGCTTCTCGGCCAGGATTTCCTCCTTCTCGCTGCTGAGCGTTTCCGCCTGGGCGGCGAGTCGCCTACGCTCTTCTCTGAGCGTCTGGAGCTCTTCTTTGAGCTCGGCCGTTTTCGACGCCATTGCGTCGTGGCTCGCGTTGAGCTCGGCGATAAACGAGTCCTTCTGCTTGATCGTGGCTTCGCGGGCGCTCGCCTCGGCTTTGAGTGTCTCGAGCTGCCTGTCGCGGTCCTGGAGATCGGTCAGCAGCCGGGCGTGTTTCTGCTCGAGCTCCGGGAGGCGTTTCGTTTCCTGCTCCAACTGGGCCAGGCGCCCTTGCTGCTGGGCGATGGTCCGCTCCCGGGCGGCGACGTCCTTCTTCAGCTCGGCCGTCTCCGCCTCCAGGCTGTCTTTGACCTCCTGGATCTGGTCGAGCTGGCGGTTAAACGACTGGATGAAGCTCAGCGTGCTGTCCTCGATGCTCTCGGTCGAGGGGAGGTTCTCGTCTGCAGGGACGAGGGCCTGCTCTTCGGTCATTGCCTCGAGTTCCTCCTCCTCGGCAAGGGCCTCGGCCGCTTCGGCGAGCGCCTCAGTCTCCTCAGCCTCCGGCGGGCCCTCTTCGGACGCGGGAAGGCCCTCGCCGGGCGTTGGAGGCTGGCTGTCCTTGGGGTCGGCGTCGTCTGGGCTGGGCATCATCTGTCCCCTTGCCACAATGGGGCTTGTGGAGTAGACTTCAGTCACTAGTATAGAGCTGGACGTGAACTGTCAAAGCATTTTTTCCGATGTGACCCTGGGGCCACACCGGAAGCGTCCTGTGTCCGGCCCGTCGAAATCATGCAATGCAGCAATCGCCGTGCCGGAACTGCCCGGCAGAGCACCGAATTCTGAAAGGAGACCACAGTGCGCGCCATCGTTGTCGCTGCAACCGTCGCAATTCTTTGTCTCATCGTGCTTGGCGCGGCCCACGAGGTCCGCGCCGCCGAGGATCCTGCTGAGCCGGAGGCCGGCGGGACGGAGGCCGTTGAAGGGGACGCGTCCGAAACGGACGCGGCCGACGCGGAGGCGTCGGAGGCGTCGGAGACGAACGACCCCATCCTTGCCAAGGTCAACGGCACTCCGATCCGCGAGTCGGACGTGGAACGGATGTATCAGAAGTTCGGGTTTACCGACGCCGAAAGCCGGGAGAAGCTCCCGAAGGAGCGTCTCATTGAGGAGCTGATCAGCCGCGAGTCCGTTCGGCAGTATCTCCGGGCCAGCAAGGTCAAGGTGGAGGATTCCGAAATCGATGCCCGGTGGGAGGAGTTGAAAGAGAAGATCACCGCTCCGAGGACGCTGGCCGACGGCACCGTCGAGAAAACCACGGTCGAGGAGTTCCTCAAGCAGCAACACCTGACCGAAGATGACGTCAGGGACATTTACTTCATTCAGATCGGGATCGAACACCTCGCCGAGTCGAGTATCACCGAGGAGGAGCTCGCCGGTCTGGAGGAGCAGGTGCGCGCAAGCCACATCCTGGTGGCGGTCAACGACAAGGTCACCGACGAGGAGGCGAAAAAGAAGATCCTCTTCATCAAAAAGGAGATTGAGGAAGGTCAGTCCTTCGAGGAGTGTGCGAAAGCCTATTCCGATTGCCCCTCGAAGGACCGGGGCGGCGACCTAGGCTTCTTCCCGCGCCACCGGCGAATGGTCGAGCCGTTCGCGGAGGCCGCCTATGCGCTCAAGAAAGGTGAGGTCAGCGACCCGGTCAAGACACGGTTCGGCTACCACCTTATCCTTGTGACCGACCGCAGTACGGACCAGGCGAAAGAGGCCCTCCGGCGCACGAAGATCCGCACCATCATCGAAGAGGTTCACGAGAAGGTCACGGTGGAGCGCCCCTACAAGGAAGAAGAACCTGCTGATACGGAAGAGCCTGAGGAGAAGGAAGAACCCGCAGGGGACGAAGAGCCTGAGGAGAACGGCGGCGAGTAACGGGCCGGCAGAGCGCGGCTAGGCCGGCGCCGCCAGCCGCACGACGAGCAGCAGCGCCGCCTTGATGGCGCGCTCACGGCCGGCGATGTTGATTTGCTCGTCGAGCGTGTGCGTGTTCCGGCCGCGGCCGCCTTGCGGCACGGTGACGGCGGGAATCCCGAGGCTCATCGGGTAGGTGGCATCCGTCGAGGAGCAGACGCACTCGAGCGGCATGCCGAAGCGGGCGTAGGACTCCAGGGCGGCGCGGACGATCCTCGAGGTGCGCGGGGTGCGGCCGGCGGGCCTGTCTCCGATCGATTCCAGCACGGCCCGTAGGGCGCCCGCGTGCCGGGTCGCGCGCCGTTTCTCTTCTTCGAGTGCCCGATCCAGGGCCAGTTTGAACCCCGCCTCCAATCTCGCCAACGGGCCCGGGCGCTCCGAGCGGAGGTCCAGCTCGATCGCCGCGCTGGAGGGCACGGCGGTCACCACTACGCCGGCCCGGGCGTCCGGATCCTGGCCGTCGCTCACGACACCGACGTTGAACGTCGTTTTCGGGTGCGCGGGCACCCGCGTCGAGGCGATCCGCGCAATGAGCCGGCCGGCGGCGTGCAGCGGGTTCGGGGCGCCGAACGCGCCCCACGAGTGCCCACCCGGCCCCGTGAAGGTGACCCGGTAGCGTTTGATCGCGGGCCCGCTCGTGACCAATTTCCTCGGGTTCGAGCCGTCGAGCGCGACAAATCCAGACACCCGCCTGCGGAACGTGGCGCTTCGCAACAGGTGCCGCACGCCGCGCAGGTTGCCGAGCGCCTCCTCGCCCACGGTGCCGACGAACAGCACGTCGTCGCGCGTGCGGACGCCGGCGCGGTCGAGCGCCTCGATGACGGCCAGCATCGCGGCCACGCCGCCTGCATTGTCGGCGATGCCGGGCGCCTTGAGCACCTGCCTGCCCCGGCCTGCGCGGGTGACTCTCGGGACCACGCTCGGCGGAAACACCGTGTCGAGATGTGCCGCGACGACTAGGCGCCGTTCCCCTTCTGTTCCCCGGCGAAGCCCGAGGACGTTGCCGGCCTGGTCGGTCCTGACCCTTTGCAGCGACGACGCGCTGAGCAGCTTCCGGACGTGCCGGGCGCGGGGCTGCTCGTGGAACGTCGGGGCGGGCACCTCGCAGATGGCGATCTGCTGCGCCGTCGTCTTGTCTCGGCGCTCGTCTATGAACCGAAACGCGGGCGCAAGCGCCTGCACCAGGGACCGCATCACGGGCGAGCTCTTCAGCGGGGGACCCACGTCTCCTCCCCGTCGTTGTCGAAGCGCTTCGTGAGGGTGCCGGTCGGCATCAGGATGATGAACGGCTTGCGGAGCCGCCGGTAGCGGGCCTGCGTTTGCCGGAAGAGCCCGGCGTGGAAGTCGCGCTCGCCGGCGTGGCGCTCGAACAGCAAGTTCCAGAATGCGACGTGGTTACGGATAAACGCCGGCCGGACAAGCTCGGGCCGCCCGACCAGGTGGCACTTGTCGCGCAGCACGGTGTTGAAGAAGAGGCCGATAGGGCGCCCGTCCTCGTCCATGGCGGGGTAAGTGGGGAAGATCCGGCACACGATGCTGCGCCACGGCCGCTCGCACTGCGCCGGGCCACGGCACTCGAGATAGACGTGGTATTCGAGCTCGTCGAGTTTTTCGCCCTTGTCCTTTAGCCTGTAGGGCTGCCACATCGCCGTGTGCCGCCGGACGTAGTCGTACTCCTCGCGGTACATGAGCGGGATCGCCTTTGAGATATCGCAGCAATAGGGGACCTTGTTGCGGTTGCGTGGCGCGCACTTCGCGCCGCAGTCGAACTCGGCGATCTCCTCGTCGAGCAGCCTGTAGAATTCCTCGATGTCCTTGTGCCGGAGGATCCCCACGGTTTGGCCCTGCTCCGAATGTCGGGTGCTGCCGGACTATACCAGCCGGGGTGCCCTATTCCCAGGGACGAATTGCCTGGAAAAATAGGGACAGGCACCCATTTTTCTGAGGCAGGGTGTATCAAATGTGTTCAGCACCCACAGAAAAATGGGTGCCTGTCCCTGTTTTTTCGCTGTGAGAGTAGTGCCGAGGCACGGGCCTGTGGGAAAAATGTGGGTGTTTTGTGGAAATCTCTTGACGGCCCGCCGGGGGATGCTACATGCTGCGAATGCGGCGCGGGTGCGGCCGGCCGCGAATCCTGAAGCTGTCGCTATTATTGCTGTCTTACCGTCCTGTTTGCCGGCGCCGTGTCCCGGGTGCAGGTGGCGCCGGCCGGGGAAAAGGAGGGGTGCATGTCTCCAGCGGAAACGCTCTCCGAGGTTCTGAAGGAGAATGTCGTTCTTCGTTCCGTCCTGCGCGAGCAGCGCAAGCTGCAGGCCGCCCTCCGGACCATGAACGTGCGATTGCGTTCGTTCCTGGCCACGGTGCCGGGGGTGCTCTACAGCTTCCATCCCGACGGCACGTCGGAGTACATGAGCCCGTCGGTCGAGGGGCTGCTCGGCAAGCCGGGCACGTGGTACATGGAGGACCCAAGCCGGTATCTGGACCAGGTGTCCCGTGACGACCTTGGCCGGGTGTATCGCTGGCGCCTTCAGTTGCTGCTCGCCAAGGTGCCGTGCGAATCCGAGCTTCGCTACCGCGTCGTCCGGCCCGACGGCACGACGGTCGAGGTGCTCGACCGGGCGAACGTGGTCTTCGAGGGCGGCAGGCTTGTTCGCGTCGACGGCGTGATCGTGGCCGTGCAGCCGGAGGCCGAGGCCGCCGAGTTGGCCCAGGCCCGCTGAGCCCTTGGCCGGGCGCCGCGTCGAGCGCGGCCGCGCCTCAGGCGGCGCCGGTCCATCTCCATTCAAGTTGCTCTCTTTGCCTCCGTGCCTGCCCCGCTCCGGGGCTTGCCCTTCGTAGCTCAGGTCCTCCTGAGCGAAGAAGGGTTGCGCTCCCCGCGGGCGCCTGCTAGTGTCCTTGCCCGACGAGAATTCTGTGGTGGGCTGCGCCAGCCGTGGACGTGTCCGTTGTCATCCTTACCCTGAACGCGGGGCCACAGCTCCGCCGGACGCTCGATGCCGTCCGCGGCCAGCGCTTCGACGGGGCCGTGGAGGTTCTCGTCCTCGATTCCGGCTCGACCGACGGCACGCGCCGCCTCGCCGAGAGCACCGGCGGCGTCCGCCTCCATCACGTCGAGAATTTCGGCCACGGCCGCACGCGGAACGAGGCCGCCCGCCTCGCCCGCGGCGAGTTCGTCGTGTACCTCACACAGGACGCCATTCCCGTCGGCGATCGGTGGCTCGCCAACCTGCTCGCGCCGTTCGAGGACGCGCGCGTGGCGGCGACCTTTTCGCGCCAGGTTCCCTACAGCAACGCCACGCCGATGGAGCGGTTCTTTCTGGCCACCCGCTTTCCGGAGGAGCGCATCGTGCGCCCCCAACCGACGGTGCATCGCCTCGGCCTCTACACCGTGTTTTTCTCGAACGTCAGCTCCGCCATACGCCGCGCCACGCTCGTCGAGTTCCCGTTCGACGAGACCCTCATCATGAGCGAGGACCAGCAGTTCGCGCGCGACGTCCTCGCCGCCGGCTACCGGACGGTGTACGAGCCCGCGTCCGTCGTTCGCCATTCGCACCGCTACACGCTCTGGCAGGTGTTCGCCCGGTACTTCGATTCGCTCTACTCGCTCGTCGAGATCTTCGACGACTCGACACGCGACGTCTCGCTCGAGGGCTCCCGATACGCGTTCAGGGAGTTCTGGCACGTCCTGACACGGCACCCGCTGTGGCTGCCCTATTTGCTGCTCTACAACGCCTGCAAGACGGCCGGCACGCTGGCCGGCCACCTCGGCCACCGCCTCCCGATCTCCGTCCGCCGGGCGCTGTCGCTGCATAAGTACTACTGGGCCGAGCTGCAACGACCGCCGGCAGCGCGCCCGTCGTACATCTGCTGATGGAGGTACGGTCGAGAAAACAGGCTCTATGACGTGACTGTCGTGCTACCATGAGTCCTGTCGCAGGGCCGATGCCTGCATCCACGCCGGAGGCACCGTTCAATGAGCCGCATCATCAACGTCTATTGCGATGAATCCTGCCATCTTGAAAACGATCACCAGAACGCCATGGTTCTCGGCGCGGTGTGGTGCCCAAGGGACACGGTCAGAGATAGCGCTGAAGGCATCCGGGACATAAAGAAGAAGCACGGATTAGGCGCCGCGTTCGAGATCAAGTGGACAAAAGTGTCCCCCGCCAAAGCTGGTTTCTACCGCGACGTCGTGGACTACTTCTTTGACGATGACGACTTGCACTTCCGTGCCCTGATCGTGCCGGACAAGTCCGCGCTCGACCATGCCGCTTACGGGCAGACCCACGACGACTGGTACTACAAGATGTACTTCGACATGCTGAAGGTCGTCATTGACCCGCAATGCCGGTACCACATCTACTTGGACATCAAGGATACGCGGGGTCGAACCAAGGTGCGGAAGCTTCACGACGTCCTCGCGAACGCGCATTACGACTTCTCCCGCGACATCATCGAGAAGATTCAAACCGTCCGCTCGCACGAGGTCGAATTGCTGCAGCTTGCGGATCTTCTCATTGGCGCGGTCTCCTACGTCAATCGAGGTCTTTCAGGCAACGCCGGCAAAGAGGCGCTGGTCGAGCGAATGCGAGAGCGGTCCCGCTATTCCCTGACCCTCACGACGCTCCTCCGAGAAGGCAAAGTGAACTTGTTCCGGTGGCAGGCTGGGGAGGCCGAGGCGTGAGCACTCGACCTCCGTGGCTCCCACCGACCGTTGGGATGGACGGTCCCTGGGAAGATGTCCTGGCGCGACTCTACGATGTCTTTGATGCTGACTTCAAACAAGGACGCCCGTCGTTTGAGGGGCGCCCGGTCTGGTGGGATCGACGAATACTGCCCGGTGGTTCCTATGAGGAGGGCTTCTGGCATCTCGTCACGGAAGAAGACAAGGAGACGGGTGAGCGGCTGCCCGACTTCCGCCGAGCTGAGAGGCTCACGTGGTGCGCTCCCACGATCCGACACGCTGATGACGAGGCCGTTACCGTCTGGGATTACGAGGAAAGCAGCGGGAAGGTTCGAACCTACCTTTGGCTAGAGAACCACGAGTATGTGGTCATTCTTGAAAAGGCAGACCGGGAACAAGGCGGGAAGCGAATCCATGTAGCCATTTTGGTGACTGCTCACTTCATCAAGCATGAATGGAAGAGGACGCAGTTGAGGCGGAAGTATGAGCAGAGATGCCGATGAAAATGCAATCGCCGCCCTCACGGACGGCGAAAGATCTCTTTCCACACATGGTAGATGAGTTAATTCAAATATCGAGGAGTCTTGACCGGGAGTCAAGTAGTTTTTCGGCTGTTTTTCCGACTCGTGCGCCAGAAGGCGCAAGCTGCTGTTTGATAGAGGAATACGTCCATCAGTGATTGTCCGGCTAAGGAATCAAGCCAAGGTCTCACGGGCATTCCTCGGTTCGGCACCAATCGAACAACCATGGGAGCATGGCAGCGGCGGGCTTGTCTGAACGCCCGGACGCGGGAGCTTCGAAAAGGTCTTGAATCTCGGGGCGTTGTGTGGTATCTAGTGAGAAATCAGGGGTGCCTATGTTGCGGGATGACGCACAGTTGAACGGTTACTACTTCGGCTTTTGGTGGTGGTACGCCTGCGGCGTGCCCGCCGCCAGCCGTTAGGGGCCCCACGCTCTTTTTGGTCGGCCGCGAGCACGCGCGAGGTGCTCGCGGCCTTTTTCTTTGCCTCTAACCGACTGGTCGTGAACGCCTGGCACGCGGCTCTCGGGCCGATGCACGAAAACGACCTGGCAAGGAGATCCGGCCATGAGCAGAATCGTTACATACGAGACCGAGCCCGGGGCGACCATGACGTCCGCCGCCGGGGCCGGCACGGAGGGGGAGCCGCCGCTGCTGGTGCTCGGCGGCGCGGCGAGGCGGTCGCTCGGCCATCTCGCGGGCGGCACGCTGGCCGCTCGACCTGGCTCGCGACAAGCGGGCGTGGCCGTGATGTCCGTCGAGGCCAGCTCCGAGCTGGTGCGTCTCACGCGCGTGATCGTCTCGGCGCTGACCGAGCGGCGCAACGGCACACTCTCGGCCATGATCGAGGCGCTCGAGCGCGAGGAGGCCAAGCCCGAAAAGGGGTTCTCCTCGCCGCTTCAGGAGGCGGTCTTCCTGTTGCTCCTCCGGCCACGGCTGCTCAGGCTCCGGCCGGCCAAGCGCCACCTTGGCCCGCTTATGCAGGACCTCGCCCGGCGTCTCGAGGGGCTTCTGGGGATGCAGCTCAGGCCGCCCCGCGTCGTCGTGCTTTCGCCCGCGCCCGTCGAGGACGATAGGGTCACAGCTCAGGTCGAACCGCCGCAGGAAAGCCACCGCATCGGCCCGCGCGAGATCTACCGCGAGGTGCTTGCGCGCGTGCGTGCGGCTCTCGCCGCTCGCGCCTCCGCGCCCGGCTAGCCTCGCCCGCTGCGTCCGATAGGGCGCCGGCCCGACCGCCGCAAATTCTTTGTTGACAACGGCCGCAATTGAGCTATTGTGCTAGTCCAACTAGCTCAATTGGAGGCTCACATGCCTGCTCTCGTGTCCATAGACTCAGACTCGAACCTGCCCCTCTACGCGCAGATCATCGAGGGCCTCAAGTGCGCCTACGCTCACGGCAGGCTGCGAAAGGGCGATATGCTCCCGCCCTTCCGCCGCTTGGCCGAAGACCTAGGCGTGGACCCCAATACGGTCGTTCGCGCCTACCGCGAGCTCGCGGCGGAGGGTTTTTTGGAGCTTCGCCGCGGGCGAGGCACCAAGGTCGTTTGCTCGCAGAGCCGGCCGGAAGTGATGCGCCGGACGAAGACGTTCGAGATGCTTCTCGAGCGTCTGGCGGTGGAGGGAGAGCTGCTGGATCTGTCGCCTGAGGACATTCTTTTCGCCGTGGGGTCACACCTAAGATTATCGAAGAAGAGGAAAGGCTGAAATCGTTTCGCCCCAAGGACTAGCAGCGTTTTCTAAACCTCAAGCAACACATGAGGGCAAGCACGCTAACGCCGAGGAGCGAAGGCTCGGGAATCTCCGCCAGTTCGTCGATAACCGTGTAGCCCCAGAAGCCGATATAGCCGTTCGTGTTCTGGATCCAGCCGTCCACGTCGTCCTCAACGAGCTGGGGGTTCCCATCGAGGATCTCGATGGTGGCGAAGGCGAAGGTGTCGAACTGGGTGACGTGCCACGACCACTCCGGGTGTCCCGGCGCGAGCCAGTCCCGGTTGATGCCGTCGGCGCCGGCCGCGATCTGGGCCACGACGATCGGGTCCCCCGCCACCTCCGGCCCCAGGGTGATGAGGTCGCGGGCGTGCGCGATGGCCGCCGGGTCCTCCACCGGCAGGACGTAAGAGTCGTGGTGCACCTCCTGGCCGGGCCATTCGCCGACGAGGAAGTAGATAATCTCCGCGGGCGCGGGTGCTGGATGAAGGAAAAGGCCTGCGGCGCAGAGCGTAGCGAGAAGCAGGCTCTTGTGATGGTTCATGGTTCCCTTCCTACCCCGATCGTTTGAGGATGAGGAACCGACACGAATCAGAGGGTATTATACCACAGTCGGCGCGCCTTGGCAAGGCCGTTTAGTCGAGGACCGTTCTCAGGATCACGCGCTTGAAGGCGTTCTCGAAGACGGGGTAGGCGCTCGCCGAGCCCCCTTCCCAGGCGTCGTGGTCAACCGTGCCGGATGCCATCACCCGGCGCATCAGATCTCGCTCCTCGGGGGATACGGGCTGGGGACCGAACGGGTAGCTCGTCTGCCGGTTCACGAGCCGGCCGTTGTCGAAGACGGTGATGACGGCCTCCAGGAAGTCGAGCGACCGCAACGCTATTGCCTCGTGCGAGGCGGTGGAGAAAGCCGCCTTGAGCTCGAACAGGTCGAACGGACCGCGGGTGCAGGCGTCACGGAAGAACCGCGAGGGGCAGAGCAGCGTGGCCGCGCCCCGCACGGCGATCTCGTGGCGGAGGTCTTTTGGTGTTATCGCGGCAGGCAGCTCGAGCTCCATGATCTCGTGGGCGAGCGTGAAGTTGCGGCGCTCGGCGCGGTCGGTCCGGCCGATGTCCACGAACTTCATGCCCCGGTACCGGTAGCTCTGGCCCCGGCGCATCGGCAGGTCGCGGTCGAGCACGTTGATCTTGAGCGCCCGGGCGATCCGCTCGGGTCTGACGGGGGGTCCTTTGACGTGCGCAGCCGCGAGCAGGCGGTCCACGGTGCGCTCGATGATCTCCTCGCGCTCGTCGAAGTCGTACACGGGTGCTCTCCGGGGTGGCGGGCGGGGCCTAGGAGCCTGACTCGAGGTGCTCGCCGAACGCCTTGACGTACGCCTCGACCATTCTCGCCACCGCCTCCTGGAGCGCGGCCGATTGCCCGTCGAGCGCCTGCTGAATGCGCGAGACCGGCTGCTCGCGGATCTCCCCGAGCACCTTCCCGTACGCGTCCGGCGACGCTTCCGAGCCCTCGTAGTTGGACTGCGAGGCGAGCGCCTCGACCTCGTCCACGGTGATGTCGGCCGGGCAGCGCTCCGATTTGAGGAAGGTCTGCAGATGTACCGGCAGCTCGACGACGTCCGGCTCGAGGTAGCCGAGTTCGCGCAGCATTTGCCTGAGGGAGATCTTGAGCGCCCGGGCGATCTTGACCAGGGTCTCGATCTTCGGCAGGCCGCGCTCTTCCTTCGAGAGCCGGCTGATGTGCGCGTCCGAGATACCGGAGAGGGACGAGAGCTGGCTCTGCGACAGGCCGTGCTCGTGCAGCTTCCGGGTCAGGTATTGGCCAAACCTGCTCATGGCGACACGGACCTCCTCTCTTTCCGCTTCTTCCCTGAGCGCCCAGGTGCCCGGGCGCGTCCTCCCCGGCGATCGGTTCACGGAACAGGTCTGCCTCTAATATGCCATCAGAATGACAAGGAATCAAGTGCTTTTTTACAAAAAAGAGGGAAATTCGGGGTGGCCGGCCCTTTCACCTTGTCTGTTTTACCCTCTCGTTCAGCCGCAAGATGAGCGACTTCCCCCAGGCTGCGAAATCGGTCAACTCCAGGGCCTTTCCTGCCGAAAACTGTACCGATTGGAGCTGAAGTGAACCGTTCCATGCTTGCGCGAGGCGCGTGATGGACGAGCCGTATCGCGTGCTCCTGGTGGATCGGGAGTGGGCGCACCACACGCTGGTCGCCTCCATGATCCATAGGCGTTTTCCTGAGGTAGCGCTCTATTCGGCGAGCAGCGTTGTGCAGGCGCTCGACCGGCTTTCGAACACGCGGTTCGACCTGGTGCTCGTCGAGGCGGGGCTCGAGGCCGGGGCCCG
The DNA here is from genome assembly GCA_964550015.1 of uncultured Verrucomicrobiota bacterium. Classification (GTDB taxonomy): domain Bacteria; phylum Auribacterota; class JABMQX01; order JAFGEW01; family JAFGEW01; genus CAZJXV01. The sequence goes on along the minus strand of CAZJXV010000009.1, from coordinate 8,046 downwards.
CGCGCCCCTGGCGCAGGCGGCGGGCGACGCGGCCGCGCCGGTGGAGGTCTTTGAGATGGCTCCGTCCGGCCGCACGACGGCCGTGCCGCCGCGAGTCACCGAAGTGACGCAACTGGTCGAACAGCATTTGAAGGGATAATCACCAGCGATGACAACCACCGGGCTTGGACATCTCGAGGACCGCTTGCACGAACTCGAACGGCAGGTGCTCAGAGAGCAGCGCTTCATTCACGACTTCATCGAACGGGCCAACCTCATGGTGGTCGGCCTCGACGCCGAGGGACGGGTCACGGTCTTCAATCGCAAGGCGGAGGCGGTCACCGGCACCTCGAAAGAGCAGGTGGTCGGCTCGACGCTCGCCGCGGTGTTTGGGCCCGAGGCGGGCAACACGGTGCACGAGCTCGTCGAGAAATTCAACGCCTGCGGCGGCAACGGCTTCCGGTGCGAGACACAGCTCGTCACCCCGGCCGGCGAGCGCAAGACCATCGCGTGGAACGCAAGCTGCCTGGTTGACGGCGACGACGTCGTCGGGCTCATGGCGTTCGGCGAGGACCAGACCGCGCTCAGGCACGAGCAGGAGCACGCACGATGGGTCGAGGCGATGGGGTTCCTCCAGCGCTTCTCGGGCAAGCTCGCTCACGATTTCAACAACCTGCTCGGCACACTGCTCGGCTATGCCTCCATGCTGCGCATGACGCTCGAGCAAGGGAGCAAGGAGCGTGAGTACGCCGAGAGCGTGGAGGCCGGGGTCCGGCGGTGCGCCGCGGTGCTCAGCCGTCTGATCGATTTCGGGCTTGGCGGCTCGCCCCGCCCGCAGGTCTTCGAGTTCGGCCCGGTTGTGCAGCGCGCCGTGCAGCGCTGGCGGTCCGAGGCGCCCTCGACGATCGAGGTTGCCTACACGCCGGCGGATGGGGCGGTGCACGTCAAGGCCGATCCCTCGCAGCTCGAGCAGGTCCTCGGCGAAGTCGTGGCCAATTCGGTCGAGGCCATGCCGGACGGCGGCCGCATCGAGGTCGTTGCCGGCACCATGTTCGCCGACGACGAGTTCTGCGCCGAGCGCCCCGGCCTCGCTCGCGGCTGGTACGCGACCCTGCGGGTGACCGACACCGGGCCCGGCGTCCCGCCCGAGGACGCGCACGATCTGCTCGTGCCCTTCAGTTCAAGCAAGCAGGGCCGGTGCGTCGGGCTCGGTCTGTCCGTGGCGTACGGCATCCTGCGCCGGAACGGCGGCTGGATCGAGATGGCCCGCAACGTGGAGCCCGCGGCCACGCCCGCCGCAGGCACGACGGTCCCAGGCACGACGGTGACCATGTACCTGCCGCTCGACGCGTCGAAGCACGAGTGCCCCGCGCCGGACCGGCCCCAGCGCACGGGCCCGCAGACGGTCCTGCTCGTGGATGACGAGAAGGCGGTCGTGGAGGCCGTGTCCGACATGCTCAAGCACCTCGGCTACCTCGTGCTGACGGCCGGCGACGGCCACGAGGCGCTTCGGATCTACGAGGAGCACAGGGCGAACGTGGACTTGATCATTCTCGACATGATCATGCCGCGCAAGGGGGGGCGCGAGGCCTACGAGGACCTCAAGCGCATCCAGCCCGACGTCAAGGTGCTGCTTACCAGCGGCTTCGACAAGCAGAAGGCCGTGGCCAAGGACATGTGCCGTGAGGGCGCCGTGGGCTTCGTCGAGAAGCCCTACGGCCTGAGCGACCTCTCGAAGCTCATCCGCCAGGCGATCGAGCAGCATTCATAGGCGCAGGTCCAGCAGCAGCGCGCTCCCTCGAATCCCATCTTGGCTTCGGCGTGCGTTTTCTGCTAGACTTCAACGCAGCGTTGCGCCAGATCTCAGAACGTTTCGCGTTGAGTCGGGTCGGGGACATCTGCCAATGTCAGACAAGCCATCCAGCCGGCCCTTACGGGTGTTCACCATTGGCCATTCGAATCATCCGCTGGAGTCGTTCCTGCGCCTCCTGAGGGAGCACACGATTGAGGTCGTTGCGGATGTGCGTTCAAGTCCGCATTCAGGCTATGCCCCGGGTTTCAACAGGGAGGCGATTGAGGGGTCCCTGCGCGCGAACGGGATCGAGTACCGGTTTCTCGGCAATCTGCTCGGCGGCCGGCCTCCCGGCGAAGAATTCTATGACGGCGAAGGGCACGTTCTCTACGACGAGCTGAGGCAGGCGTCCGGGTTCCAAGCGGGCATTGAGAGTGTTCTCACCAGCATCCGGTCCCACCGGGTCGCCCTGCTGTGCGGGGAAGAGGACCCGGCCAACTGCCACCGCCGTCTCCTGATCGGGCGCGTGCTTCGCACCAAGGCTGTGGAGGTCGTCCACATTCGCGGGGACGGGCATCTTCAGACTGAAGAAGAGCTCGCCAGAGAGGAGGAGTTTCGCAAGACGAAGGGCCAGATGAGCCTCTTTGGCACGGAGGAAACAGAGGCGTGGAAATCTACACAATCGGTTTCACGAAAAAGAGCGCCGCCGAGTTCTTCGAAGCTTTGAAGAAGGCCGGGGTCAAGCGTCTCATAGACGTCCGGCTGAACAACACCTCGCAACTGGCGGGGTTCACCAAACGCGCTGATCTTGAGTACTTCCTGACGGAAATCTGCCAGGCGGAGTATTGTCACAGGCCCGATCTCTCGCCCACTCAAGAGACTCTTGCCGAGTACAAGGACAAGACCATCTCCTGGGACGAGTATGCGAGGCGCTTCGTGGCCCTTCTTGCCGAGCGCCATGCCGAGGACGCCGTAGCCAAGGACCTCTTTGACGTTCCCACCGTCTTGCTCTGCAGCGAACTCGAGGCCGAGCACTGTCACAGGCGCCTGGTCGCAGAGTACCTTCGCGACAAGTGGAAGGACGTGAGCATCGTCCACCTCTGAGCGCGTGAAATGAAGATCGTCATTGCGCACCTGACCAGGATGGAGAAGGGCTATTTCTGCGCGGCGGGCATTGACGTCAAGACGCACCAGCACGTCCGGTGTGTTGTGGAGCAAGGCAGGCTCCCCATTGGAATGCTCTCGAGGTACGGCGGGCCGTTTGACATGGCGCGGGTTGTTGACCTTGGGGCTGCGCAGCACCGGCCGGATCCTCCCCACAGCGAAGACCATGTGATCGGACCGCAGCAGATGAGAAGCATTCCCCACGCAGCGCCGGGCTGGTTTTGGGACCTCCTGTGCTCGGTGAGCGTGCGCTCATTGAAGGCGATATTCGGCCTTGAGCTCCAGCGAGTAGGACCGCGGTCGGCCGCAACGCGCGAGCGGCAAGGCAGTGTCTCCCTCGGCTGCTTCCGGCCGGGGCGCAAACCGAAGCTGTGGATCAAGGAACAGGCGGCCGGGCCGCAAGTCCGAATGAAGATGCGCGACGGCCTGTTTGACCTGAGCGTCAGCGTCACGGACATTCGCCTCTACACGGACGATCATTGGACGCCCGACCGGGATGCCGTCAGACAGGTCGCCGGCAAGATCGAGGCCGGCGAGGAGCTCGTACTCAGCGTCGGCCTCACGCGGGCGTTCGCCGGGAATCACTGGCTGCAGGTGAACAACATCCACCTCGAGAGTTGCCCCACGTGGGAGCTTGGCTGATGGCGGGCTGAGTTCGAGGAGGCGGGCGACCCGCCACGTCGCACAAATCACCTCTTGGCTCAGGGTCCGGCCTCTGCTAGACAGTGGCTACATTCGCAGGAGCATTTCCAGGCCATGGGACCGGAGACGCTGGAGTTCGCCGTCGAGGTGGCGCGCGAGGCGGGCCGCCTGGTGAAGGCCGCCGTCGGCACGCGCCGTGTCAGCCCGAAGCGGACCGAGGACCACGGGTTCGACGTGGTGACGGACACCGACCTCGCCGCTGAAAACCTCATCGTCGAGCGCCTGCGCGCGCGATACCCCGCCTACGACGTGTTCACCGAGGAGACGGCGCACGAGATCGCGTCCGAGTGGTTCTGGGCCGTTGACCCGATAGACGGCACGAAGAACTTCGCCTCCGGGCTGCCGTACGTGAGCGTCTCGATCGGCCTGCTGCACGAGGGCGCGCCGGAGCTCGGCGTGATTCACAGCGTGTTCAGCGACGAGACCTACGCCGCGCGCCGCGGCGGCGGCGCCACGCGGAACGGCGCGCCGATCTCGGTCAGCGCCGCGACGCGGCTCGAGGACTCGCTCGTCGTGCTCGAGGGCGTGCAGATCCACGTCAAGCAGCGGCGCTACGTCCGGCGGCTGCACCTCGGGACGCGCGCGGTGCGCAACTTCGGCTCGGCCGCGCTCAACATCGCCTATATGGCGAACGGCACCCTCGACGGCTACATAGACGAGGACCTGAAGTACTACGACATCGCCGCGGGCGCCGTCATCCTCGAGGAGGCGGGCGGGCGCATGACGCACTGCGACGGCTCGCCCATCTGGCCGCGACGGCCCGACTACGCCGACATTGACGTGCTTGCGAGCAACGGCGGTATCCACGGACCGCTGCTCGAGCTGGTCGCCGAAGGTTGACGCTGTAAGCATCGCGGCGCGTGAAACTCGCGCACGCGACACGGCCTTCACGCGCCGGCCCGGCCGCCGTCCCTGTCGGCGGGCGTGGCACAACACTTGCACCTGTGCCAGGTGAACGCGGGAGCTGGAACGCCACGCTCTGGTAAGAGCGCCGCATGTTGGGAGGAGCCATGAAGGCGAAAAGGGCCGTTGCCATAGCCGTGCTCGTCGCGGTGGCGGGCGTCGGCGTCTATCTCATCGTGCGCCAGAAGCTGTCGGGCGAGGAGGGGCGGATCAGGAAGCTGATGGCGCAGGTCGAGAAGAACTTCGAGAGCCAGAAGCTCAGCAAATGCCTCGCCGTCGCCACCGACGACTACTCGGACAACATCGGCCACGACACGAAGGCCGAGCTCGAGGACGACCTGCGGCTCCTGTTCCAGACGTCGCGCTCGGTCCGCGTCAAGCTCCAGGACGTGGAGATCGAGGTCCGCGGCAACGAGGCCGACGTCGCGCTGACCGCCACGGCCAAGGCGGAGAACGTCTTTTTGGGCGACGTCTCGCTCCACCGCGTCGTGGGTCACACGCGCTACGTCGTCACCGTCCGCAAGGAGCGCGGCCGCTGGAAGGTCCTCCGCGCCGAAGGGCTGGACTGATCTCTCCGGAAATCAGCCACAGATTTCCACAGATCGGCTCAGATTCGCCGCTTCGCCGCAAGGGCGCGTCGCGCCTACCCGCGCACGAGGAGGCAGTTGGCGTAGGGGGTGGTGTCGCCGGTGCGGACGGCGAGGCGGGCGTGGGCGGCGATGTGCTTGAAGTCGATGTGGGCAAAGGCCTCGATCGGCTTGCCGGTGAGCGTCTCCAGCTCGGTGACGCGCGGGCCGCTGACGGCCTTCATCTCCTCGGCGATGAGGATGCGGTCGAACGCGAAGTCGTCGGCGATGGCGCGGATGACGTCGAGGACGGTCGGCAGGTCGTTGGTGAGGGCGAGGTCTATGGTCTCGACGCCGGGCGGGACAGGGAAGCCCTTGTCGGCGAGGAGCAGCATCTGGGTGTGGCCCACCTCGCGCAGCGTGCCGGCAAGGAGTGAGTTGAGGAGCCTCGGCCGGCTCTCGCCCGGCGTCTTGCCCGCCTTGACCGCAGCCGTTACCCGCTCGGCCTGCTCTCGCGTGAAGCGTTCGATGAGCGAATCCGCGTCGTGGTCCATGCGTGTGCCTCTTCTTCTGCGCCAGTCCTCGCAGAGGACGGCATGTTGACAGCCTCAGGCGTAAGGGCCTGTTGAAAAACCCCCTTTATGTAAGCCTTTCAGGCTATGGCTTGATTTGTTGCGGGTTCTGTACCCAGGGTGGCGCTTTGCCCTTCGACAGGCTCAGGGCAAAGCTGACCCTGGGCTGTTCTATGAAGCCCCTTCGGGGCAAGCGCCACGAAGGCAACATCTGGCTTCTTCAACAGGCCCGTAAGCCTGTGGGACAGGGGCCTGCATCGCCGCTCCCAACCCTTGCAGGGGGTGACATGCGCATCCCCTTTATTTGAGCTCCGTTCTCAGATTGATGACGGCGTGCTCGGTCTGGCCGCGCCACTTGGCGAGGTTGAACTCGTCAATCTGGGTCCAGGCCCAGTCCACCTGGCCGGTCGCCGGGTGCTCGACGCGGCACAGGAGGCTGCCGTTCGTGCCGACGACGCAGATCTTGCCGAACGGCTCGGCGCCGAGGCCGAAGATGCCCCGGGCGTCGGCGGCGCCCTGGTGGACGGGCTCATTGGGCACGGCCTCGCCCTGGCGCTGGTGGATCTTCAAACGCGCGCCCGGAATCGGCCGGCCGTTGGCGTCGAGGATTCGCAGTGAGCTCTTCTTCGGCATGTCGAGAAGCATTTCCCCAAAGAAACCGCGGCGCTTGCCGTAGTCGAGCACGAGGGCGTAGGCCTGGTGCTCGCACCACACCTGCGGGATGCTGCCGCCGATCATCATGCCCTTTTCCCACGACTTCCGGCCGGCCTTGTCGGGCAGAACGTCGCGCAGGAGTCGCCCGTCGGCCATCTTGACCTGGCAGAGGTTCGTGGGGACGTTGAAGTGGTACACGTCAATGAGGCCGAGCTGGTGGCTCAGCTCGTGGATGAGGGCGCGGTCCTGGCCGGGGACGTTCGGGTCGTACATCGCGTTCCGCTCGACGGACTTGCGGACTTCGCTATAGAATTTCGCGATCTCGTCTTCCGATTTCCCCTCGAACTCGAAGCGCCCGCCGGGATAGTGCGGCCACGTGCCGTCGGTGAACGTGCTGAGCGGGTGCCGGTCGTGCTCTTGCCACGGTTTTTTGGAGATCCAGTAGTAGTCAATGCGCACCCGGGCCGGAACGCCGCGTGGCGTCAGCGGCCAGACGCACGCCCTGAAGGCGCGGTTCATCCACTCCATGACCGAGCGGTGCCAGTCCTCCGACGAGTACGACCCGTAGATGTTGCGCACGGCGTCCTGCTCGGCGTGGACCACGTCGCGGACGGTCCAGAAGAAGGTGTAGGCGTCCGTCCAGTCGGCGATGTTGTTGTTCGTCTTGGTGATCTCGTTGTTGAGCGAGCCAAGGTCCACCATGAGGCGCACCTGGTGCCGGCCCGCGCGCCACGGCCACTTGGCCGCCACGATGTGCTCGTCGAGCGGCTTGAGCGCGGGGACCGCGCCGTGGCCGATCGGCTTGCCGTCGAGGGTCATCACCCACCGCGTCTCGTTCGACGGCTGGAGGCCCTTGTTGACGATGTGGCCGTAGAAGGTCACGACCTCGCCCTGGAGCGGCCAGCGCTGCATGTTGATCTGGTCGCCCTTGAGATGCGGCTCCGTGCCGCCGGGCTCGTACGAGACATAGTAGCGGTGATATCGCGGGGTGCGCTCGATGTACGTCACGTCGAGGTCGCACAGGTTCGGGCAGCCGGCGGCCCGTTTCTTTTCCAGGACCTTTGCCTTGAGTTCTTCGGTCAGGCCCTCGGTCTTGCGGCCGCGGTACTCGACGGGGTCCTCGACCTTGAGCGTGCAGCCTTCGGGGTTCCTGCCGGGGTAGTAGCCCGTGCCAGGAATGGTCGCAGCCTCGACGGCCAACGCCGGAGCGGCGGCCGCGACGGCAAGCGTCAAGATGACGGCAATCCAACGCATGCGAAATGTCCTCCTCCTACTGAACGTGCTACTCTGGGACGATACCACAATGCGCGCTCGATGTGGGAGCGGGATTCGGCCCCACGAGACCGCCGGCGGCGTGCCCTTGCCCTTCCTGTGTTCCCTGTGCTATCAAGTTCGCCTTGAATTGATGCAGTCGCTAGACAACACAGACGAGTAGGACGCTCATGCGGCGGATGACGGGCGCGGAGCTGCGCCGGGCGTACATTGATTTTTTCAGGGGCAAGGGGCACGCGGAGATCGGGTCGGCGCCGCTCGTGCCCGAGCATGACCCGACGGTGCTGTTCACGACGGCCGGGATGCACCCGCTCGTGCCGTTCCTGCTCGGCGAGCGCCACCCGGCGGGCACACGGCTCGTCAACTGCCAGCGGTGCGTGCGCACGGGCGACATTGACGAGGTGGGCGACGCCGTCCACCACACGTTTTTCGAAATGCTCGG
>CAZJXV010000008.1:26003-34312 GCA_964550015.1 uncultured Verrucomicrobiota bacterium | reverse complement strand
AAAAACACGCAGCCCATCGGTGTCCCCACTGATGGTGTCTGTCCTCCCCTCCGGCCGGGGCCAAGCCGGTCGGAGGGGGTTTTCCCTTTCCGCTACCTCGCCTCCGACAGTAAGCGAGAAACGTTGAGTTTGTCAAGACCAAAATCGGAGGTTCATCGGTAAATGCATCCCGGCGTGATCACGGACCGGCGCCAGCTTAAGGCCCTGAGGGTCCCTCCGGCCCGCCCCTTCGAAGACGAGACGGGTCCTCCCGAACCCGAACAGAGAGCGCGGGGGGGCGAGCCGAGGGACGATCTGTGGCTGATTCCTCCGCCGCAAGCCGGGCGGACCTACTCGGCTGAGGAGGTGGCCTCCCTTGCGGGAGTGCAGCTCTCGACGGTGCGCTGGTGGGTCAGCCGCGGACGGCGCACTCCTGACGGCGAGCGGGTGCATCTGAAGACGCTGGAGGCCCCGCGCGGACGGATCACGCCGCAGGCGCTGTGCGCGTTCCTCTCCAAGGTCAACGGGATCGAGGTGCGCCTTCATGGAGGCAAGGCATGAGGCGCGCTGTGAAGCGACGGAGATCGGAGCCTGGCAAGGGCGAGCAGGAAATCAGCAAGTGGCAGGAGAAGCGGCGCCGGCGGCGGGCCCGCCTCGACATTCCAGCGGAGATCACAAGGGAGAGAAGGATGGGACGCTATGAGGCCGGGGAGATTTTTCACTGCGGGCTGTGGGTGGTGTTTTTTCTCGTCGTGGCGTGGGTCGCCCTGCTGTCGACCTGCGGCTGTGCGGGCAGCGAGCATGTGCCGCTCGGGGGACAGGAGACCACGGGAGCGCCTATCGAGGCGGGCGACCACGCGGACATCGACTCGGAGACGCGTAGCGGCGAAAGCACGGCCGAGGCCGACAGCGCCGGCGGCGACGTGGAACAGACCACGTTCCGCTTCGGGCTGGATGAGGGAATGACGACACTGCTCAGCGGCGTCTTTGACAGAGCGATGGAGGTGGTGGGCGCGCCTCTCCGCTCGGGCGGACTGATAGCGGCGGGCACGGTGGCGACGATTGCCCTGGTTGTCGTCTGCGGCGGCGTGCTCCTTCTGTTCAGCAACGCGCCAGACGACGGAACGATCCCCTTGATCGGCATGAAGCTGAAGCCGGCGGCGTGCGCCGCCGCGATCGCGATGGCGTTCCTCGGTCTGTTTTTGATCTGGACGCCCATCATTCTAGCTGTCTCGTAGGAGGACACAGGTGGCTGAGAGCTACGCCGGGAAGGTCAAGGTCATCATCACCATTGTCACCATCGGTGTCGTGGTGATGGGATTGAGCATCGTGCTGCGGGAGACGGGCGCACACAGCCTCGTCTCGCATGTCGTGATGTCGTCCGTGGGGGCGGCCATCGCGCTGTTCCCCCTTTGGTTCGGCCGCGCGCTCAAGGAGATCAGCGAGCGCATGGACCGCGTCGGGTAGATACCCCAACAGAGAAGGGAAGGAATCGCCATGAGGTTGAAACTCTATCGCAATGCAAAGGTTGTCGGTTGGCAGGGGTGGCTCGAGTCCGAGCGCGGCCACTGCTTGGGTTTTGTTCGGCTCGACGGGACCATCCTTTGGTGGTGACCTGGCAGCCGGTGCGCTTCTTTCACGCGGAAGGAGGAGGACGTGGCAAAGGCGAAGTCAGGACGGTTCGAGATCGAGGTCATCATCAAGGTGGACGAGATCGAGGCGACGGACCCGCCGAACACGGTCAGGGCTGAGGTCTTCCCGCAGAAGGGCGAGACCAATGACCGGGAACCCGATAGCGCACGCGATACCATTCGCGAGCTCGTCACGGAAGCCGTGGCCGAAGCGGCCGGCTGGCTCGAGGACTGAGGGCAGCCGGGCTACCGCCAACAGGACAGGAGGACGAATGACACGGGACGCGCAAGCCTGGGCGTAAGTGATTCGCTCAGGCTTTTCCTTTGCCTAAGGAGACAGAAGGATCATGACTGCCACAGAGCCACAACTCAAGCAGCTTCCCATCAAAGACGTCATCCCCACCAAGGACAACCCTCGCCGCATTCTCAAGGACGCGCCGGAGACGCTCGAGCTGGTCGAGAGCATCAAGCAACTCGGCGTACTCGAGCCCGTCCTGGTCAGGGCGCATCCGAAGAAGAAGGGCAAGTGGGACCTCCGCGCGGGCGCGCGGCGTTTGCTCGCCGCAGAGCTGGCGGGCCTCGAGACGATCCCGGCCGTGGTGCGCCCGATGGATGACCGGACGGCCCTCCAGGTCACGGTCATCGAGAACCTTCAACGCGAGGAACTCCGCCCCCTCGAGGAAGCGCGCGGGATCAACACGCTGCTCGGCAAGAAGTGGAGCGTGGAGGACATCGCGGAGGACCTGGGCAAGTCGCCGGCCTGGGTGGCGCGGCGGGCCAACCTGACCAAGCTGACGGACCCTTGGCAGAAGGCCGTGGAGGACCCGGAGCACGAGGCCTCGGACTGGCCGGTCGGACACCTGGAACTCGTGGCCCGCATGGAGCCGCACATCCAGGAGAAGGTGTTCTCCAACTTCGGCTCGAAGAAGCAGCCCAAGGACCCGTGGTGGACTCCCTACCTGCCGAGGCTCTCGAAGCTGGAGAGGGACATCGGAAAGGAACTGCACGAACTCCGTAGCGCACACTGGAAGCTGGACGACGCGGAGCTGCTGTCCGACGTGGGCGCGTGCGCCAAGTGCCTGAAACGGTCGAGCTGTAAACCGCTCCTGTTCGCGGACATGCAGCCGGACGCCGGGAAGAAGAAGGGCGACCGGTGCCTCGACGGGGATTGCTGGAACGCGAAGCTCGACGCCTACATCCAGCGTGAGGCCGAACTCGCGCACGCGGAGTTCGCGGGCAAACTCCTCTACATCAAAGAGTGGAGAGACGAGGACGTCAAGATTCGGCTGCCGGAGGCGGAGACGGTCGGGCAGTACGACGTAACCGACGTCAAACCCACGGCCAGGGGCGCACGGCCGGCCATCGTTATCACGGGCGACCACAAGGGACAGATGCGGTGGGTGAGCCTGAGGAAGGGCGCGGCGCCAAAGAAAGCGCCGGGGGGGCCCAAGCCCCTGAGCGAGAGGCGGGAGGCGCTCGCCGGCCGAAGGGCCAAACTCACCATCGAGATGATCCGCGAAGTGCTGGCGGACAGCACGGCCCCGGCGCAGAACACCCTCGGCAACCTGGTGGCTCTCGCGGCGGCGTTCGGGTTGAGTCCGCCTGAGGTGGTCAAGGGAGTCACGCAGGGCGGGGATGAATGGGAGCAGCACAAGATTTATGCGGAGGACAAAGGCCTCGGCAAAGCGGCCCTGTGGGAAGGACTGAAGCAGCGCCTCGCGGGCGAGATGGTCTTCTACAACACCGCCGGCACCGTGGGACGGCTCGAGGCGGCGCAGAAAATCTGCGAGGTCCTGGGCGTGGACTTCGAGGCGTTCGCACGCATGGCAGAGGAGCAGATTCCCGAGCCGAAGTCCTGGGCAAAACTCAACGAGGACGGCACACCGAAGAAGACCGCGAAGCCGAAGAAGTCCGGGTCGCCGCCGACGAAGGGCGTGTGCCGGGTGTGCGGCTGCACCGAGTCCACGCCCTGTGTCAACGGCGCCGGCGAGTCGTGCGCATGGGCGGACAGGACGCAGACGCTCTGCACATTCTGTGCGGCGAAGGGGAAAGCGTGAGCGCGAAGGAGCACGATTGGCAGACCGGCGAGACGTGCGAAGTTTTGGACGCCGAGACGGCGGCCTGGCGTCGCGCGCGTATCATCGGGGTTTCGACGCATGGCGTGATTGTGCACGTCGAGGGCCGTGCGGGCCCACGCGAACTCGACGGGCGCTCGAAGTTGCTGCGCCGCCGGCTGGATGAACCTTGCCCGGACCTGATTTCATCCACCGCCGCTTCGAAGTTCCCCATGCCTTGCGCCACGGACGACCACGGGATCATCGACGCGCGGGAAATCTTCCGCCGCAAACGCGCCGAAGCGAAGGGGTTCATTTAGCCACAGAGCGCGCCGAGCGCGCACAGAAAGGAAGTCATGCGAGTCTACGTCGCAACGAGTTGGCGGAACATCTACTTCGACGATGTGGTTCGGTCGCTGGAGGAGGACGGGCATGAGGTCTACGACTTCAAGCGGACCTCGGGCGCGGCGTTCGGATGGAGCCAAATCGACCCGGAGTGGCAGGGCTGGAGCACAAATGAGTTCATCGACGCGCTCCATCATCCCCGCGCCCGTGCCGGCTTTCGCAGTGACATGGGCGCGCTGGCTTGCTGCGATGCGCTGGTGCTGGTGCTTCCCTGCGGCCGGAGCGCTCACCTGGAGGCAGGTTGGGCCGTCGGCGCTGGCAAGAAGGTAATCGTCTACAGCCCGGAGCCCTGTGAGGCGGAACTCATGTATCGGATGTGCGCGTTTGTGACGTCGCGGTTCGCCGACGTCTTCCGCGCACTTCGTGTTTGGGAGGGGAGGCATAAGGACAATGTCTGAGAACAAGCATTCTCACCTCAAGGAGCAGCTCGAGCGGGTGCTGGCGCAGCGCAACGAGGCGCAGGATCGAATCGTCGAATGGCACCGGTGCCCTCAGTGCGGTCTGCCCGTCCCGATGTCCGGCCTGCCGGTCCTCACCGGTGAATGCCGCTGCGGCGCCCTGGTGACCGAGAGTGACATGGGCGAGGCGGTGGACCCGCTCGACGGCCTGGAGGAGGCGACGGCCGAGATCGCGGGGTTGAAGGAGCGCGTTGAGTTTCTCATCGGCCGCGTGGAGCGGCTGGTCGAACTGACCGAGGCCTACCGCGCCAGGCGCGTCGTGGACGGCGGCGGGGGGCTGGAGCGTCCGGATGGCTCGACCACGCCCTCGCGTCCCTACAACGCAACCGACCACTACAACGCAGAGCTCAAGATCGAGGACCTCGAACTCGCCATGAAGGAGCGCGGCGAGCTGTGCCTGCGCTGCGGGAAGGGGAACGTCGAGAGCGACGGACATACCGTGCGCTGCCTGGCCTGCGAACACCGGTGGTGGGCGGACTGACGGACCCGGCACCACAGAGACACAGAGGACACAGAGAATGCCCATTCGCAATTACACCAGCAAGATGAGCCCCGCGCAGACGGCGGGCACCATTCAGAAGCTCCTGGCCGAACACGGCGCGGGTAGTGTCACTATTGACTACAACGGCACAGACGCCGTTGCGATCAGCTTTCAGATGATCGTCAACGGTTCGCCGGTGTGGTTTCGGCTTGAACCGGACATCGAGGGGATGCGCCGTGCGATGGAGGGCGACCGCAAGATTCCTCAGGCCAAGTGCACCACCGAGCAGGCCGCGCGCACCGCGTGGAAGAACGAACTTGATTGGCTGGACGCGCAGCTCGCGAAAGTGGCGGCGGGCCAGGCACGCATCGAGCAGCTACTGCTCGGATATGCGGTGACACAGGACGGACAGACGGTGTGGGAGCGGCTCCACAGCACCGGTCAGCTGCTGATGGACCCCCGGCGGCAATTGGCGGAAAGCCCCCAGCCTGAGAAAAAGGAGAAGCCATGAAGAAGCAGACTGTCGGTTACATCGTGCTCGGGAATGGTCACCCGATGCAGGTGCTATCGCGCGGTGAGTTTACGCGCAGCTTCGGTAAGAAGAGTGCAAGGGAAACGCGCTACCCGAAAGCGGGCACACTGTGGTTCTGCTACGGCGAGACTGCGCAGCTCCTCGCGAGCTACGGAGAGGCCCGGTGCGCCATCAATCGCACGATGACCTACGCCGGCAGGAACAAACTATGGAACTGGGTAAACCGGAAGTACACCATCGTGCGCGTCGAGAGACGCTAAAGCCTTCACCACAGAGACGTGGAGACGCAGAGGGCGATGAGAAAGACAACACAGCAAGAGTTCAACGATCTTCGCGAGGCGTGGCTTGACCTCGTGTGGGAGCTTGCCGAGGCGTTGCGCCTTCCTCAGTTCCTCGCGTGGCTCGATGCCCTTTTGAGGGAGAAGCTGGACCGGGGGGGGAGAAGTGATGACTGACCACCTCAAAGGGCAGGAGCTGGTGGATGCGGTCGCGCGGGAGGCGGCATACGCGGGGAGAGACTGGCCCTGCCTCTCGATCAAGCAACCCTGGGCGGAGTTGATCGTCGCCGGCGTCAAGAACGTCGAGAACCGCTCCTGGGCACCACGCTACCGGGGACCGCTTCTCATCCACACGGGACAAAAGCCAAGTGCCGATTGGCACCGGGAGGTATGGTCACGCCTGTTCGTACACCTGCCGCGCGCGGCCTACGAAGCGGCGCGCGCCCACCTTGACCCCGGCCCGCCCCTCGGAACGGTCACCGGTAAGGTGCTCCCTCTCGGCGCGATCGTCGGCGCCGTCTATCTGACGGGCTATGTGCACTGGACGGCCATGCGGCCCGGTGGCCCCTGGCATGAAACATGGCGGACCGCCTGGCGGCTCGAGCGCCCGCTCCGGTTCACGCGGCCCGTGCCCTACAGAGGGGCGCTTCACCTGTTCAACGTCCCCGGCCACGGCCTGGACCGCCAACTGACCGAGTTCATGGACGCGTTCCCGAATGCTCTGGAGGAGGTGGCCCCGTAATGGGCGCTGTGCACCAACTCCGATTGATCGAGGCGGAAAGGACGAAGCAGACGGACGCCAAGGAGCATGAATACCCGACGTGCTATGTGTGCGGCCGTCCGATTCTCAAGAACCCGCAGCGGATCCCGACGCCGCCCGGACAGCCGCCTCTCTACCGGCATAGATCGAAGTGCTATCCCGGCAGCAAGGAATACCTGAAGAAGCCAGGCTTGCGCCGGCGCTGGAAACGGAAGGCATAGAGGAGGAGACGTGATCAAGTTCCACTACTTCACCTGGCCGCGCCCGGAGATGCGCAAGCGCGGCCTCTTGGTCGGCCCAGGCAATGACCTTGTCAGGTGTTGCCATGTGTGGAGCGACCTGCCGGACCCTCCTGCCGCGAGGAACGAACTGCTCGCATGGGCGGGGGAGCATGACATCCCTACGCGCTGGCTTCAGACGACCAAGCAGGAGTTCTGGCACTTCGACTTTTGGGGGAAGGAACTGGCGCACTGCGGCGAGGACGGGGGAACGAAAAAGCTCAGGGACCACCTGGCTTACCTGCGCAAGAGGGCGGAAGGGCGGATGCACACTATAGAACCCGGCATGATAGGGGGACTACGGCCGGGGCAACCGGAGGCAGGGCATGAGTAAGAAGAAGAACCAGAAGAAGGAGAAGGTGGCGAAGAAGCCCGAGAAGTGTCCGCAGGACGTGGTCGCCATGGCGGAGAAGATACGACGCGACCATCACAAGGAGCTGGCGCAGGCCACGATCGTCTACATCTTCGAGCCGAAGGGGACGGTCAAGTAAGGGAATCATCAGCTGGTCCTGTTGATCCTTCAGGAAACGAGAGAAAAGAATGACGGTTGAGGTGATCCACGGCGATGCGCTCGTTGAAGTCCCGCGTTTGGGCGCGCGCACGTCCGAACCGCCGATCAACTGCGTCCTGGCCGACCCGCCCTTCAACCTGGGCAAGGACTACGGCGCGGGGATCGAGGACGATCTGCCGGCCGAGGACTACGCCTCCTGGCTGCGCGAACTCTACCGCGCGTGCTTCCACGTCGCCGCCGAGAACGCCGTCCTCTACGCGTTCTGCCAGCCAGAGGCAATACCCGGGCACCGCGAAGCAATTGAGGGTGCCGGCTGGACCTTCTGGCGTCAGCTCTTCTGGTATGGGCCGAACGGCCCGGCCTGGTGGCGAGGCAGCAAACAAGGCGCGAACATATGGGCGGCACTGACGGAGGCCATCACCTACGCTGGCAAGGGGGAAGGTTGCGCGCGGGGAGACTCGATGCCGGAGTATCACTCGACGTTGATCGTCCCCCGTCCGCAATCGAACTTCCGCGCGGGGCGCTGGCACGTGTGCGAAAAGCCGGTGCGGCTCTACAAGCTCCTACTGCAAGCGCACTCCGGCATCACGCGCGTGCTGGACCCGACGTGCGGGTCGGGGAGCGCGTTGGTGGCGTGCGTGGAGCTCGGCCTCGACGCCGTGGGCGTGGAACTCTCTCGCGACACGGCCGAGCTGGCCGCCGGGCGCGTGCGCTGCGCCGAGGCGGGCCTGCCCTACGTGGAGCACGTCCAGGGACAACAACCACTCTTTACCGCAGGGGGCGCAGAGGAGGAAGAATGATGCGCGGGTACTTCGCGTTGCCGAGAGAGGACTTCGAGGGCACGCTCTGGGAGGAGCGCCGGCCTCGGACGAAGTTCGAGGCCTGGCTTGACCTGGTCCGCATGGCGCAGTTCTCAGAGGAGCCGCAGGAGATCGTGGTGGG